>NZ_JBSHAM010000170.1:0-10249 GCF_053611505.1 Amycolatopsis sp. NPDC054798
GGTGCTTGTCAAGGCATCTTTCCCGCCTTGACAAGCACCCGCCGTCCGTCGTCACAATCAGCTTCGGGGTGCCCCCAACTCACCGGGGCGCAATGTCGCCGCCAGGCGACGAGCCACCCCGGCCAGCTCAGTTAGTCCCGCGCCGCCGAACCTTCAGCAGCACCAGCAACCCACCACCAGCAACAATCAACACCCCGGCAATCCAAAACAGCCAAGCGTTGTCGAACCCGGTGTTGGCCAACCCGCCGCCGGTCCCGTTCTGATTCCCAGCCGGAACCGCAGCCGGAGCACTGGTCGTAGTAGGCGCAGCACTAGCACTGGACGGCACCGCAGTAGGCGAAGCAGACGGCGCAGAAGAAGTCGGCTTGGACGGCGAAGTCGGCGTCTCGGTAACCGGCGGCTTGGTCGGCGCGGTCTTCACCCCGCACGCGAACCAGCGGTCGATCTTCGGCTGCGACCCGTCGTAGTTGTGCGGCGCGACCAGGTCCTTCCAAGGCGCGTCCTTGGGCAGCTTCTTCTTCCCCGGCACGTAAACCGAGTGCCCGTCATCGCCGCCGACGACGACGATCGCCTGGACCGTCACGCCCTCGGCGGTCTCGGTGATCGTCAGCGACTTCTCGCCGACGCCGCCGGTGAACTTGACGTCACCCTGGTCCAGCTTGCTGCCGCTGACACCTTCGACCTTGCTGCAGTCGGTGATCTTCGTGCCGGGGACCGGGTGCCCGCGGTCGTCGCCAGTGGTGCAGGCGAGCGCCGAGGTCGCGGTGCCGAGCATCGCGAGTCCGGCGACCGCCGCAACGGCGAACCCGGCGCGAAGTTTGGTGGGGAAGGGCATGGAGTTACTCCTCGAAGGAAAATCCGTACGGGGGACAGCACATGCGAAAACCACGACCCTCCGTAGGAACCCCGACCACTGTTCTCGCGAATTACCCGAGAGTGATTAACCCATCAGAGGGAGACGACGCGGAGAGTATCGCACCCGCAGTTGCCCGATCACCCTGGGTTCGAGTCGCCGCCCGAACCGAAATCCGCGAGTTGCGCGTCCGTGACCACGCACGCGAAACGGCCCGCCGCCCAACCTGGGCGACGGGCCGCTGAGCAGCGAAAACAGGTCAGTCGGCGACCGGCGGCGCGGGTTCTGACACCGCTCCGCCCTGTGCGACGCCCGACTGCCGCTTCCCGAGCAGCGAATGCCGCCGGCTGTAGGCGAAGTAGATGACCACGCCGACCACCATCCAGACGATGAACCGCAGCCAGGTCAGCACGGTCAGGTTCAGCATCAGCCACAGGCAGGCCAGGATCGCCAGCGGCGCGATGACCCACACGCCCGGCACGCGGAACGCGCGCGTCAGGTCCGGGCGGGTCTTGCGCAGCACCAGCACGCCCGCGGACACGAGAATGAACGCGAACAGCGTGCCGACGTTGACCATTTCCTCGAGCTTGTCCGCCGGGAAGAACGTCGCGCCCGCCGCGACCAGCGCGCCGACCACGATCGTCGCGCGCTTCGGCGTCCCGCGGTCGCTCGTCTTGGCCAGCGAACGCGGCATGAGCCCGTCGCGGGACATCGCGAAGATGATCCGCACCTGGCCGAGCATCAGGACCATGACGACGGTGGTCAGCCCGGCCAGCGCGCCGACGGAGATGATGTTCGCGGCCCAGTCCACGCCGTTCGCGGAGAACGCGGTGGCGAGCGTCTTGTGGCTGCCGTCGCCCGCCGAAGTCGACAGGTCGGTGTAGGGCACCATGCCGACGACCACGAGCGACACCGCGACGTACAGGACGGTCACGATCGCCAGCGAGCCGAAAATGCCGCGCGGAACGGCCTTCTGCGGGTTGCGGGTCTCCTCCGCGGTGGTGGCGACGATGTCGAACCCGATGAACGCGAAGAACACGATCGACGCGCCTGCCAGCAGGCCGAAAATGCCGAAGGAGCTGCTGCCGCCGCCCGCGATGAGCGAGAACAGTGACTGGTCGACACCGCTTTCCCCGGAGCCGGCCGGTTTGCCCTCGGGGACGAACGGCGTGTAGTTGCTGGCTTTGATGTAGAAAAAGCCGAGGATGACCACGAACAGCACGACGGCGACCTTGATGCCGGTGATCACCATCGAGAACCGCGACGACAGCTTCGTGCCGAGCACCAGCAGCAGCACCAGCACCGCGACGACGATGAACGCGCCCCAGTCGATGGCGAAGCCGCCGCCGAGATCGATCGACGTCTTGGCGCCCTTGCCGAAGAGGTACCCCAGCACCGTCTGCAGATAAGACGACCAGCCCTTGGCGACCGCGGCGGCACCGACCGCCAGCTCCAGGATCAGGTCCCAGCCGATGATCCACGCCATGAACTCGCCGAAGGTGGCGTAGGAGAACGTGTACGCGCTGCCCGCGACCGGGACGGTCGAAGCGAATTCGGCGTAGCACAACGCCGCGAGCGCACAGGCGATCGCCGCGATCACGAACGCGACGGACACCGACGGCCCGGCGAAGTCGCCCGCCGTGCGCGCGGTGAGCGTGAAGATGCCGGCGCCGATGACCACCGCGACGCCGAAGACCGTGAGGTCCCACGCGCTCAGGTTCCTGCGGAGTTTCGTCTCCGGTTCATCGGTGTCCGAAATGGACTGCTCGATTGACTTGGTGCGCCACAACCCAGTGCCGGGCAACGTTGACCTCCTGCGGTGACCTTCGTGGGGACCGGGCGCCACCCTAGCGTGTCAGTTGGGCGCCAGCTGTCCGGACAGTCAGCGCGTCTCGCGGTCGAGGTCGGGTTCCAGGTAAATCAGCGTCGCGACGGGGACCTTCGCGCGCACGCGGGCCTCGGCCTCGTCGATCGCGGTGGCGATCGCGGCGGTGTCGAGCCCGGGCACGAGCGCGAGCTTCGCGGCGACGAGCAGCTCGTCCGGGCCGAGGTACTGGGTGCGGATGTGGATGACGCGCTCGACCTTGCCCGCCGCCAGTTCGTCCACAATGGTCGCGAGATCGGTGTCGGTCGCGCCCTCGCCGATCAGCAGGCTCTTCATCTCGATGATCAGGATGATCGCGATGACGCCGAGCAACACCCCGATGAAGACAGTGCCGATGCCGTCGAACACCGGGTCGCCGGTCAGCACCGACAGCCCGACGCCGAGCAGCGCGAACACGAGACCGAGCAGCGCGCCGGAGTCCTCCAGCAGCACGACCGGGAGTTCGGGCTCCTTGGCCTGGCGGATGAACCGCCACCAGCTCGCGTTGCCCTTGATCTTGCGCGATTCGCCCATCGCGGTGAGGAAGCTGTAGCCCTCGAGGCAGATCGCGACGACCAGAATGACCACCGCGACGACCGGCGTGTCCAGCGGCTGCGGCTCGATGATCTTGTGAATGCCCTCGTACAGCGCGAACGCCGCGCCGAGCGTGAAGAGCATGAGCGCGACGATGAACGAGTAGAAGTACCGGTCCCGGCCGTAGCCGAACGGATGCTCCCGGGTGGCGCGCCGTTTGGACGTCTTCTGCCCGAGCAGCAGCAGCCCCTGGTTCGACGTGTCGGCCAGCGAGTGCACCGCCTCCGCCAGCATCGACGACGACCCGGTGACCAGGAAGCCGACGAACTTGGCCACCGCGATCCCGGCGTTGGCGGCGAGCGCCGCGATGATCGCCTTGGTTCCCCCGCCAGCTGACACTTCCCGCTCCCTGCTCCGCGCCCGAATTGCCCGGTGGGAGCCTAGAGGAGGCTTGGCGGCGGGAAGCGCTGGGCTGTCACCCTGCCTGCGCGACCTCGGCTTAGTATCCGATCAAATACCTTCGCAATGGTATCCTATCGGATACCTATCGGCAGCGAAGAGGAAGACGATGCACACAGCTGAACTGCTCACGACAGCACGTAGGGCGGCTGAGCTGAGCCAGCAGGAGTTGGCTCAGCGAGCAGGCACTTCGCGCCCCACCCTGTCCGCGTACGAGCGGGGCAAGAAGTCGCCCACTGTCGACACCATCATCCGCCTGCTCGCCGGGGCGGGCTTCACGCTTGCCCTCGAACCGCAGCTTCTTTTCCACGAGCACACGACCAGCGGCCGCTCGATCTCGGTACCCAGCAGCCTGCCCCGGCTGCCCCTCGCGAAAGCCTTCGCGAGGGTTGTTCTGCCGATCGAACTCAACTGGTCAGAACCGGAACGCAGCTTTGACCTCGCCGTACGCGCGGAGCGGGCTCGGGTCTACGAGATCGTGCTGCGGGAAGGCACCAGTGAACACATCGCGGAGTACATCGACGGCGCGTTGCTGATCGATCTATGGGACGAACTGGTCCTTCCCCGGGGAGTTCGAACTGCCTGGGCTCCGGTCATCGAGAGCGTCCGGCCGGTAGCTGCGTCGTGACCGCGCCGGAAGGGCTGACCTCGTTCCAGGTGGCTGTCGCACGAGTCTTCTTTGAACTACCGCAAAGCGACGGATTCCTGCTTGCCGGCGGCGCGGCGATGCTGGCACAGCAGTTAACGACCCGCCCTACGCAGGATCTCGACTTCTTCGCAAGCCCGGGGCACGGAGATGTGCCGGCTGCCCGGAACGCGTTCGAGTCCGCCGCCCGGGCTCGTGGTTGGCGGGTGAGCAGAATTCGCGACGCCAGCACCTTTTGCCGGCTGGTCGTGAGCGGGCCGGAGAACCTGGTTGTGGACCTCGCGCTCGACGCGGGGCCGAGCCTCCCGCCGACGCTGTCGTTTCTCGGCCCGACCTTCGATCGGGAAGAACTCGCGGGACGGAAGGTGGTCGCACTTTTCGACCGTGCCGAAGCGCGTGACTTCACCGACGTCTACGCGCTGTCCGCCACCTACCCGAAAGACCTGCTCCTGGCCCGGGCAGCTCAGCAGGATCCAGGCTTCGATACCTCCGTGTTCGCGCAGATGCTCGGGTCATTGTCCCGCTTCGAAGACCGGGACCTGCCGATCGCGCCCTCCGAGCTCCCCGCGCTGCGCCGCTTCTTCGCGACCTGGTCCACCGAACTGAACGCTTAGCGTCCGCTCACAACTCGCAAGACCCAGCGGTAGCCCGGAACAACTGCGACCGCTCCCCGCCCAACGGCCGCACCCGCACCGCCGGATCCGCCGCGGGCAGCCACACCGACTGCCCCCGTCGCAGTTCCACCTGCTCCCCATCGGCAGCGAGCACCAGAAGATCCCCTTCGGTGCACAGCAGGATCTGCGGCCCGGCCGAGTCGACCTCCAGCTCCGCGTCGTCGCCGGCCGCCCATTCCATGCGCGACAGTTCGAATTCCGGGGCGTCCGTGTGGTACACCGCCATCCGCCGGCCGGCGCATTCTCCGTGCTGCACCGGCATTTCCCCGCACGCGAAGTCGACCACGCGCAGCAGCTCCGGCACGTCCACGTGCTTCGGGGTGAGGCCGCAGCGCAGGATGTTGTCCGAGTTCGCCAGGATCTCCACCGCGGTGCCGTGCAGGTACAGGTGCAGGTTGCCGGCGGGCAGGTAGATCGCCTCGCCTGCGCGCAGGGTCAGGCGGTTGAGCAGCAGCGCGGCCAGCACGCCGGCGTCGCGCGGATGGGTCTCGCCCAGTTCCAGGATCGTGCGGCATTCGGTCGCGAACTCGCCGTGGTCCTGGACGTGCCGGACGCACGCGTCGAGCACTTCCGGCAGCAGTTCGTCCAGCGCGGACTGCGGCAGCGTGATCCACGTGGTGAACAGCGCGCGCAGACCGGCCGGGTCCGGCTGGGCTTCCAGCAGGCCGGTGTACTTGCCCAGCCCGGGCGTCTCGATCGCCTTGAGCAGCTTGACCGTGCGGTTCGGGTCGCGGAACCCGGCCAGCGCGTGGAACTCCGTCAGCGCGCAGACCAGCTCCGGTTTCGCCGTCGGGTCCGGGTAGTTGCGGTTCGCCGCGTCGCGCGGGATGCCGAGCTTCTCCTCGCGGGCGTGTCCTTCCGCGGCCTGTGCCGCCGACGGGTGCGCCTGCATCGACAGCGGTTCTTCCGCGGCGAGGATCTTCAGCAGGAACGGCAGCCGGTTGCCCCAGCGCCGCGCGCAGTCCTCGCCGAGCTGGCCGACCGGATCGGCGTCGACGAGTTCGAGCAGGCTCAGTTCGGTGCCGTCCGGGCCGAGCACGTGCGACGGGTCCCCCGGGTGCGCTCCCATCCACAGCTCGGCTTCGGGGTGCGGCGCCGGCACCGGACGGCCCTGCAGCTGCGGGATGGCCGTTCGCGATCCCCAGGCGTAGGGCCGTACGGCGTTGCGCAACAGCTCCACTGTCAACTCCCAATCCTTCCCGTCGGCACTGGGCCGACGCACGCGGCGGCGGAACCGCCTGCCCGCGTTCCCCCCTGCTCCCTCAGGCGGAGGCCGGTTCGTATCTCCCGGCCCCGCCGATGCTGCCCGCTGCCAGCCCCAGGTACACCGCGGCCAGTTCGAACCGCAGCGCCAGCACCGCGGCGCGGACGATCTCGTCGGCCTCGATCTCCTCGGCAGGCGCGATCAGGTCCGCGCCGGGCAGGAACTCCTCGGCTTGGTACCGGGCCGCCTCGGTGGCCGGACCGGTCCGCACCGACAGCAGCAGCACCCGCGTCGCGACTCCACCAGGAGAGTCGTCCGGATCGGCGAAAATGTCTCGCTCCGCGCCGCCTGATTGTGCGACGCGGCGCAAAGCGGGTCGAGCCAGCGCTTGCCGGTAGTCCTCTACGTCACACACCAGCGCGGCGTGCGCGGCGAACGCGTGCGCCGCGTGCTCGCCGACCGCCACCGCGACCGGGTCGAGCCCCCACAGCAACGGCACCCGGTCCGCGACCCGCAGCGCGAGCGCCTTCGCCGGGTTGGCGAACGACTCCCGCGCCAGGTAGTCCTTCTCCGCTTCGAGGTCGAGCTGGTCGGCGAGCGCCTGCACGTCCGCGACCAGCAGGCCGAGCGCGTTCGCGGTGAGCAGCCCGGCTGCCAGCCCGCGCGGGAAAGCCAGCTCCGGCGGCACCGGCACGCGCGGCGCGAGCAGCACGCCCTTGCCCGCCACCGACGCCGCGACCGGCCCCTCCGCCGGCGCGGACAGCACCACCGACGCACCGAAGCGAGCGGCGCGCTCCAGCGAAGCGGCCAGCTCGCGGTCGCCCGCGTCGTCGGTGTGCGCGAACACTACGTCCAGCGCGCCGATCCAGGCCGGCACCGCTTCGGCCACCACGACCGGCACCGGGCACGCCGGCGCGAGCAGCGCCGCCAGCAGCCGGGTGAGCGTGCGGCTCACCCCTGGCCGGTCGATGAGCACCAGCGAACGCGGACGCCCGACGTCCAGCCGTTCGCTCAGCTCCAGTTCGGCCGCCGCCTCGGCGGTGGCCCGCACCTGCGCGCCTGCCATCGCAGCGGCGCGCAGCAACCCCGCGCGGTCGGCGTCGGCCAGCCGCGCGGAGTCGTCGAGCAGGGAATCGTCAAGCATGGTCAAGCACTGTCGCCGTGGTCAGCGCCGGGTCCGTTCGAGCCGGGCAGTGTCGCCTCGTCGAGCAGCAGCACCGGGATCCCGTCGCGCACCGGGTACACCCGGCCGCATTCGGTGCAGGTCAGCGCGTCGGCCTCGGCGTCGTCCGGGGTGCCGGGGCGCAGCGGCGCGTGATCCGGCGACGGGCACGCGAGGATCTCCAGCAGCTGTGCGTCAAGCGTGATGGCCATAGTTCCTCCATACCACTCGTCGTTGGGGTGTTGAGGGCGCCTTCCGGACACAATCCGGCGCCAGCCGGTCAGGCCCGGACAAGGGCGAGCACCTCGGCGGTGAGCGCCTCGACCGCGGCCCGGTCGGCGGCCTCCACGTTGAGCCGCAGCAGCGGTTCGGTGTTGGAGGGGCGCAGGTTGAACCACGCGCCGCCGGGCAGCTGCACGGTGAGGCCGTCCAGCTCGTCGATCTCGACGCCGGACTTGCCCGCGTACGCGTCCTTCACCGCGATCATCCGCGCGACCTGGTCGCTGACCGTCGAGTTGATCTCGCCGGACGCCGCGTAGCGCGAGAAGTCCTGGGTGAGCGCGGACAGCGGCCCGTTCTGCTCGCCGAGCGCGGCGAGCACGTGCAGCGCGGCCAGCATGCCGGTGTCGGCGCGCCAGAAGTCGCGGAAGTAGTAGTGCGCGGAGTGCTCCCCGCCGAAAATCGCACCGGTGCGAGCCATTTCGGCCTTGATGAAGGAGTGCCCGACCCGCGTGCGCACCGGCTTGCCGCCGTGCTCGGAGACGATCTCCGGCACGCCCTTCGACGTGATCAGGTTGTGGATGACCGTGCCGCCCGGCTCCTTCGCCAGCTCGCGCACCGCGACCAGCGCGGTGATCGCGCTCGGCGACACCGGCTCGCCGCGCTCGTCCACGACGAAGCAGCGGTCCGCGTCGCCGTCGAACGCCAGCCCGGCGTCCGCGCCGACCTCGCGCACCTTGGCCTGCAGGTCCACGATGTTGGCCGGGTCGAGCGGGTTGGCCTCGTGGTTCGGGAAGGTGCCGTCGAGCTCGAAGTACATCGGCACGATCTCGATCGGCAGCCCGTCGAAAACGGTCGGGACGGTGTGCCCGCCCATGCCGTTCCCGGCGTCGACCACGACCTTGAGCGGCCGCGAGCCGGAAAGGTCGACGAGGTTGCGCAGGTAGGCGGCGTAGTCGCTGAGGACGTCGCGCTCGGAGACGGTGCCGCGCTGGCCGTCGAAGGAGGGAACGCCCTGCTCGACGGTGTCGCGGATCTCCGCGAGGCCGGTGTCCTGCCCGACCGGGGAAGCTCCGGCGCGGCACATCTTGATGCCGTTGTACTTCGCGGGGTTGTGGCTCGCGGTGAACATCGCGCCCGGCAGGTTGAGCGAACCGGAGGCGAAGTAGAGCTGGTCGGTGCTGGCCAGGCCGATCGAGACCACGTCGAGGCCCTGGGAGGTCACCCCGTCGGCGAACGCCGCGGACAGCTCAGGCGACGAATCGCGCATGTCGTGGCCGATCACCACGGCCGGTGCCTCGGGTTTGATGAGCAGCGCGAACGCGGCCCCGAAGTCCCGGACGAGGGCGGTGTCGAGCTGCTCGCCGACCACGCCGCGAATGTCGTAGGCCTTCACGATGCCCGAAAGGTCTGGCACGCCTTCTCCCCGCCGCTAGTTTCGTGGCGACGCCAGTCGCGCCGCGGGCGAAAGCCTACCGGGCGGGAGGACGGCTCAGGCGCGCCCCGGGAGGACGCGCAGATGGCCGCGCCTGCCGGAGGGCCCTTCCGGCTCGGGCTGCGCGGGCGGGACGTCGGAGCGACCGGCCTCGCGGACGGCCTCGGCCAGCGCGGTCAGCTCGTCGGCGGACTGCTCCGGCGCGGCGAAAGCCCCCTCGTGGCGGACGACTTCCCAGCCCTTCGGGACGGTCAGGCGCAGCGCGTGGGCCTCGCACAGGTCGTAGGAATGCGGTTCGGAAGCGGTGGCCAGCGGTCCGACGACCGCGGTCGAGTCCTGGTAGGCATACGTGAGCGTGGCGACAGCGGGTTCGAGGCAACCCGTTCGCGAACATTTCCGTACGCTCCGCACGATCCGAAACGATAGCGCGTCGCCGCAAGCGAAGTACCGGCGACACGCGCGTTGTCCTGGCGACCGCATAGACTTGGACGGTGGCGACGGCTCGTGACTACCGACAACGGCAGCGAATGCGGCGGGACCGGCACGGCCGGGGCCTGCGCGGGACGCTCTATCCGGCGTCCCTGCCCGCGGCCGCGAGCCGGGCGGAACGCTTCGACGCGCTGGTACTGGACGCATTGGAGCCCATCGAGGCCCGCTGGCGGCACGAACTGACGAAACTGGACGTCGCGGTCGACGACGTACCCGAAGTCCGGATGGACGGCCGCGCTCCGGCAGATGGCGTACTCCACGACGGCGCAGTCCCGCTGTCGCGCCTGGTCCCGGCCGGGGTCGACCGAACCGGCCTGCCCACTCGCGCGCGGATCGTGCTGTACCGGCGCCCGCTGGAAGCACGCGCGAAAGACCCCTCCGAGCTGGCAGACCTAGTGCACGACGTCCTGGTAGAGCAGGTCGCCGGCTACCTAGGCGTAGAACCAGACGTCATCGAAGGCGACTGACCTCGGCTGTTCCGTGAGGGGCCCCTTCACGGACCTGGATTCCAATGCCAGGGACTTAAGCCGGGCGACCCCGGCCTGCCGACTGTCCACACGGGACTCCAACCCAGCCGAAATGCCCCGGTTGATGCCCTCCTGACCGTTTCTGTAGGTCCGTGAGGGGCCCCTTGTGGGTATGTGTTTTGCAGAAGGGGGCCCGCCCGGGCCACGAGGTGGTTGACGGGGCGGGCGGCCCCCCCCGCGACA
>NZ_JBSHAM010000171.1:0-10181 GCF_053611505.1 Amycolatopsis sp. NPDC054798
GCAGTGCACCCGGCCTGGGGGCCGTGCGCACTGCCCTCCAGACGCCGACGCGATCCCGCGCTTGGGTTGAGTGTGGCGGGACGGGGTTAGTGGTTGGTGCGGTGGCGTAGCAGGACGACAGTGTTGTCGAAGGTGCGTGTTTCGACGAGCTGTAGTTCGGTGCGGGCGTCGGCGAAGGGGCGTTTGTCTCCGCCGAGGATTACCGGGTGGACGCAGACCAGGTATTCGTCGATGAGGTTGCGGCGGCCTAGTTCTGCGGCTAGGGCGTAGCCGCCCATCAGGAGGATGTCGCCGTCCGCATTGGCTTTGTGGTTGGTGACTTCGGAGGTCAGGTCGCCCCTTGCGATCTCGGTGTTCCAGTCTGCCGAGGTCAGGGTGTGGGAGAAGACCAGTTTCGGCTTCTTGCGCCACAGCGGGGCGAAGGCTAGGTCGTGCGGGTGGTCCGAAATGGACTCCGCGTCGGGCCAGTAGCTCGACATCATTTCCCATACGCGGCGGCCGTAGGCGAACAGGGCGGCGCGTTCGCACAGTTCGTTCGAGTAGGCCGAGAGTTCTGGGCCCATTTGGGGCCAGTCGAATTCTCCGGCGGGGCCTTCGACGCAGCCGTCCAGGGACGTGTGGACGGCATAGACCAGGTTGGCCATGGCGGGCTCGCTTTCTTGAGGGGTGCCGGTCACCAGGAGGTCGAAGCCACCATGGCCGTCTGGACATCGTCGCGCGGGAAAGTTTTCAGTATTCGTCGTGGCGGCGCCACCAGGAGCTGGGGGCGTCGGTGCCGGGGGAGGCTTCTTCCCAGGCTTCTTGGCGGCCGAACGGGGTGACGTCCAGGTATCGCAGGGTGGTGACGAACTGGTCGCCGCCTCGGCCGTCGGTGAAATAGGTGCGGTAGATGTCGTTGCCGTCGCGGAGGAAGACGCTCAGGCCGAAGCCGCCGTTGACGCCGCAGTCTGAGGGGAAATCCGTGCCTGCGGCGGAAGCCCAGGGGAGGGTCCAGCCCATTCGGGTCCAGTAGCGCTCGATTTCCGGGGCGGTGGCGGGGGCGACGATTTTGAGTGTGACGTCGCGGGCGTGCAGGTGTGCGGGGTGGCCCATGGAGTCCACGAGCATCGAGCAGCCCGGGCAGCCCGCTTCGTTGCCGGGGCCGAGCATGAAGTGGTAGACGACCAGCTGGCGGCGGTTTTCGAAGAGATCGAGCAAGGACTGCGGGCCGTCGGGGGTGGTGAAGCGGTACTGCTTCGGGTAGTGGACCATGGGCATTTTGCGGCGTTCGGCGGCCAGTCGGTCGGCGGCGCGGGTGTGGTCTTTTTCCTTGCGCAGCAAGGATTCGCGGGCGGCGGCCCATTCTTCGGGAGAGACGATTCGGGGGAGTGCGGTGGTCATTTCGCTGCCTCCAGGATGCGGTTTAGGTCTTCGAAGCCGGATTGCCAGCCGTCGGCGTGGCCGTCGCGTTCTGCGTTGTTCGGGAACGGGGCTTGGTGGAAGGTCATCGAGGTTTTGCCTGCCAGTTCGGCGAAATCGATGGTTACCAGCGTTTCGCCGACTTCGTCTTCCGGGTGGTGCCAGCGGAAGGTGAACACGAGCCGGGAGGGGGACGAGACCTCGCGGTAGACGCCGGAGACCCGGCGGTCGATGTTCTGCTCGGCGCTGGTGATCCGGCTGTGCCAGGCGCCGCCGGGGCGCGGGTCTGTGCTCGTCTCGGAGGCGACGAAACCATGCGGGCCGAACCAGGCGGCCAGGTGCGCCGGGTCGGTCCAGGCCTGGAACACCAGTTCCCGCGGTGCGTCGAAGATCCGCGTGATGGTCAGCTCGGTCATTCGGCCCCCTCCTGCAGCTGCCGCAGGTGCTCGTCCAAGCGGTCGAATCCGGACTCCCAGAACTGCCGGTACTCCGCGACCCAGGTGGCGACGTCTGCCAGCGGGCCCGCTTCCAGCCGGCAGGGCCGCCACTGGCGGGTGCGGCCCCGGCTGATCAGCCCGGCCTGTTCCAGCACTTTCAGGTGTTTCGACACCGCCTGCAGGCTCACCTCGAACGGCTCGGCCAGTTCGTTGACGGTGGCCTCGCCGCGGGTGAGGCGGGCGAGGATCGCGCGCCGGGTCGGGTCCGCCAGTGCGGCGAAGGTGGTGCTCAGCTGGTCTGCGGGCATCGGGTGCTCAATCACTTGGTTAATTAACTGATGGGTTGAATATAGCTCCGCTGTCAACCCTTGAGAGCTGGGTCACTTCCAGCTCCGGTTTCCAATAGTAGGAAGTCCTAGTAAATTGGGAGGATGAGCGGCAGCGACCTGTACCGACCCGCGAACCCGGTCCGGTTCGTCACGGCATCCAGCTTGTTCGACGGCCACGACGCCTCGATCAACATCATGCGCCGGATCCTGCAGTCCCAGGGCGCGGAGGTGGTGCACCTGGGCCACAACCGGTCGGTCGACGAGGTGGCCACGGCCGCGATCGCCGAGGACGTCCAGGGTGTCGCCATTTCCGCTTACCAGGGCGGGCACGTCGAGTACTTCAGCTACCTCGTGGAGCTGCTGAACGAACGCGGCGCGGGGCACATCAAGGTGTTCGGCGGCGGTGGCGGCGTCATCGTGCGCGAGGAGATCGACCTGCTGCATTCGCGCGGCGTGGCGCGGATCTTCTCGCCCGAGGACGGGTACGAGATGGGCCTGCCGGGCATGATCAACATGATGATCAAGGCCTGCGACAGCGACCTGTCCGCGCAGCCGCCCGCCTCGGTCGACAAGCTGCTGGCCGGCGACGTTCAGGCGCTCGCGCGGGTGATCACCCAGCTGCAGCGCGAAAACCTGCCGGAGGAATGGCTCACGGCGATCACCGAGGCCGCCGGGCAGAAGCACGTGCCGGTCCTGGGCATCACCGGCACCGGCGGGTCCGGCAAGTCCTCGCTGACCGACGAGCTGATCCGCCGCTTCCGGCTCGACCAGGAAGACAAGCTGCGCATCGCCGTCCTCGCGGTGGACCCGTCGCGGCGCAAGGGCGGCGGCGCGCTGCTCGGCGACCGGATCCGGATGAACTGCCTCGACGGCTCGCCGGTGTACTTCCGTTCGCTCGCCACCCGCACCACCAGCGGCGAGATCCCGGCTGGGCTGAGCGAGTCGATCCTCGCCTGCAAGGCCGCCGGGTTCGACCTGGTGATCGTGGAGACGCCGGGCATCGGCCAGGGCGACGCGGGCATCGTCGACTACGTGGACGAGTCGCTGTACGTGATGACTCCGGAGTTCGGCGCCGCGTCGCAGCTGGAGAAGATCGACATGCTCGACTTCGCCGACGTGGTCGCGATCAACAAATTCGAGCGCCGCGGCGCCGAGGACGCGCGTCGCGATGTCGCGCGTCAGCTGGTGCGCAACCGCGAGGCGTTCGGGTCCGCGCCGGAGGAAATGCCGGTGTACGGCACGAGCGCGGCGAAGTTCAACGACGACGGCGTGACCGCGCTGTACCAGCACCTGCGCGACATGCTCGCCGACCGCGGGCTGTCGGTGTCGGCCGGTACGCTGCCGGCGGTGTCGGGCAAGGTCTCGACGGACGCCAGCACGATCATCCCGGGCAACCGGGCGCGCTACCTCGCGGAGATTTCCGAGACGGTGCGCGGATACCACGAGCAGACCGAGAAGCAGGTCGCCGCGATCCGCAAACGCGAGCACCTGGCCGAGGCCAAGGCTGCTCTGTCCGAAGTGGACGCGAGCACGGACGCGCTGGACGGCCTGCTCGCCGCCGCGGAGTCCGATGTGGACGGCGAGTCGACAAAGCTCCTCGAGCGATTCCAGGCGCTCGCCGCGGAGTACCGCCAGGACGAGCTGGTCGTGAAGATCCGGGACAAGGAGCTGCGCACCCAGCTGTGGCGGGAAACCCTGTCCGGCAACCGGATCCCGCGCGTTTCGCTGCCGCGCTACACCGAATCCGGCGAGCTGCTTTCCTTCCTGCGCAGGGAAAACCTGCCCGGCTACTTCCCGTACACCGCGGGCGTGTTCCCGTTCAAGCGCGAGGGCGAGGACCCGGCGCGGATGTTCGCCGGCGAGGGCGACGCGTTCCGCACCAACCGCCGGTTCAAGCTGCTGTCGGCCGATTCCGAAGCCAAGCGGCTGTCGACGGCGTTCGACTCGGTCACGCTGTACGGCCACGACCCGGACACCCGCCCGGACATCTACGGCAAGGTCGGCACCTCCGGCGTCTCCATCGCGACGCTGGACGACATGAAGGTCCTCTACGACGGGTTCGACCTGACCGCGCCGAACACCTCGGTGTCGATGACGATCAACGGCCCCGCGCCGACGATCCTCGCGTTCTTCCTGAACACCGCGATCGACCAGAAGTTCGCCGCGTTCCGCGAGGAGCACGGGCGCGAGCCGTCCGCGGACGAGGCCGCCGAACTGCGCGAATGGGCGCTGCGCAACGTGCGCGGCACCGTGCAGGCGGACATCCTCAAGGAAGACCAGGGCCAGAACACCTGCATCTTCTCCACCGAGTTCAGCCTCCGGATGATGGCCGACATCCAGGAGTGGTTCATCCAGCACGGGGTGCGCAACTTCTACTCGGTGTCGATCTCCGGCTACCACATCGCCGAGGCCGGGGCGAACCCGATCTCGCAGCTGGCCTTCACGCTCGCCAACGGGTTCACCTACGTGGAGTCGTACCTGGCGCGCGGCATGGACATCGACGATTTCGCGCCGAACCTGTCGTTCTTCTTCTCCAACGGGATGGACGCGGAGTACTCGGTGCTCGGCCGGGTCGCGCGGCGGATCTGGGCCGTGGCGATGCGCGAGCGCTACGGCGCGAACGACCGCTCGCAGAAGCTCAAGTACCACGTGCAGACCTCCGGCCGGTCGCTGCACGCGCAGGAGATGAGCTTCAACGACATCCGCACCACGCTGCAGGCGCTGTGCGCGCTGTACGACAACGCGAACTCCTTGCACACCAACGCCTTCGACGAGGCGATCACCACGCCGAGCGAGTCTTCGGTGCGCCGCGCGATGGCCATCCAGATGATCATCAACAAGGAGTGGGGCCTGTCGAAGAACGAGAACCCGCTGCAGGGTTCGTTCGTGATCGACGAGCTGACCGACCTGGTCGAGGAGGCCGTGCTCACCGAGTTCGACCGGATCTCCGAACGCGGCGGCGTGCTCGGCGCGATGGAGACCGGCTACCAGCGCGGCCGGATCCAGGACGAATCGCTGCTGTACGAACGCAAGAAGCACGACGGCTCGCTGCCGATCATCGGCGTCAACACCTTCCGCAACCCGAAGGCGGGCGAGGACGACGTCGAGGTGGAGCTGGCCCGCGCGACCGAGGACGAGAAGCAGTCGCAGCTGCGCAGGCTCGCCGATTTCCAGCAGGAGCACCGCGAGGAGGCCCAGCAGGCGCTCAAGGCGCTGCGCGAGGCGGCCACCCGCGGCGGCAACCTGTTCGACGTGCTGATGGATGCCGCGCGGGTGTGCTCGCTCGGTCAGATCACCGAGGCGTTCTTCGAGGTCGGCGGCCAGTACCGGCGCAACGTCTGATCACGCGCGCCGCGCGGCCAGCCGCCACATCGGGGCGAGGACCCGGCCCTGCTCGTCGACGTCCAGCGAGTCGAGCGAGGCCGGGTCCGGCTGTTCGTCCGGCGAGGAGACGGCGGCGACCGCGGCGATGAGGCCCTCGCGGGTCATCGCGGTGGTGTAGACGGCCGGTTCGAGGACGTCGATCGTCCAGCCGTTGCCGACGGTTTCGCGCAGGTTCTGCTCGGTGATCCGGTACGGGATCGGGAACTCCGCCGGTACCGCGTCGGAGAAGCAGAAGATGTTCAGCCGTGCGCCGGGCTTGGTCGCGCGCCCGAGCGCCGCCACGTACGCGTGCCGCTCTTCTTCGTCGAGACAGTGGTAGAGCGCGCTGTCGAGGACCGCGTCGAAGCGGCCTTCGTACCCCTCGAGCCGGGTCGCGTCCGCCTGGGCGAAGGTCACGTCCAGACCGCGCTTCGCGGCGGTTTCGCGGGCACGCGCGAGCGCGGTCTGCGCGCCGTCGAGACCGGTGACCCGGTGTCCGCGAGACGCGAGGAACATCGCGTTTTCGCCGAGACCGCAGCCGATGTCGAGCACCTCGCCGTGGAATCCGCCGTCCGCCTCGAGCGCGACCACCGCGGGCTGCGGGCCGTCGATGTCCCACGGGACCTTTTCCCCGATCGGGGTTTTGCCCTGGTACATGTCCTCGAAGTCGACGTCCGTCACGTCCATCCGGAGCCTCCTATTCAACAGTTGATGATTTCACGCTAGCGGACGATCCCGGTGATCTGTCAACAGCCCGCGGGAATACCTGCCCGATCCCCGGAGTAGAAGGAGGCATGGATTTCGGCATCTCGACGTTCGTGACCGACGAAGGCATCCGGCCCGACGTGCTGGGCGAAGCGGCGGAGGAGCGCGGGTTCGCGTCGCTCTTCCTCGCCGAGCACTCGCACATCCCGGCGAGCCGCGAAACGCCGTACCCCAGCGGGGGCGAGCTGCCGCGGGTCTACTACCGCACGCTCGACCCCTTCGTGGCGCTGACCGCGGCCGCGGTGAACACCTCGAACCTGGTGCTGGGCACCGGGGTCGTGCTGCTGATCCAGCGCGACATCATCCACACCGCGAAGGAAGTGGCGTCGCTCGATCTGCTGTCGCGCGGCCGATTCCAGTTCGGCGTCGGGGCCGGGTGGAACCGGGAGGAAATGGTCAATCACGGCACCAATCCGAAGACCCGGGGCGCGCTGCTGAACGAGCAGATCAAGGCGTTGAAGGAGATTTGGACGCAGGAGCAGGCGGAGTTCCACGGCGAGCACATCGATTTCGACCCGATTTTCGCGTGGCCGAAGCCGGTGCAGACGCCGCATCCGCCGATCCTGGTCGGCGGCGCGAGCGACGCCGCGCTGAAGCGGCTGATCGAGCACGGCGACGGCTGGATCCCGAACCCCGCGGTGTCGCCGGACGAGGTGCGCAGCGTGCGTCAGCGGCTCGCTGACGCGGGGCGCGCGGACATTCCGTCGACGCTCTTCGGCGGACCGGCCGACGCGGACGCGATCAAGCAGTACGCCGAGGCCGGCCTGAACCGGTACGGGTTCATGCTGCCGACCCTGCCGGAGGCGGAAACGCTGGCGCTGCTGGACGAATACGCCAGCCTCGCCGCTGCTTACCGGGCTGAGTAGCGTGCCGTGAAGGGAACCCTGAGGGAATCAGATTCCCTCAGGGTTCCCTTCACGGACTTTCAGCGCGGCAGGCCGAGCACTCGTTCCGCGGCGGCGGACAGCAGGACTTGCGTGGTGCCGCCCGCGATCGACAGGCAGCGGGTCAGCAGGAATTCTTGCGCCGCAGGCGTTTCCGCGACCAGCTCCGGTGCGAGATCGAGCGCGAACTCGGCTGTTTCCTGTCGATGCCGTACTCCGAGCAGCTTCGCCACCGACGACTCCGCGCCCGGCCCGAGCCCGTCCAGCCGGCGCAGGGTGGCCCGCAGGTCGAGCACCGAACACGCGCTGCCTTGCCCGATCAACGCACCGAGCCGGTCGCGGTCTACGTCCGCGGGGGCGGATTCCAGCAGCGCCTCCACGTTCTCGCCCACCGCTGAACCGCGGCCGAGCGCGACGCGTTCGTTCGCCAGCGTCGTGCGCGCCAGTTTCCAGCCCGCGCCGGGTTCTCCGACGACATCGGCGTCCGGCACGAACACGTCGTCCAGGAAGACTTCGTTGAACACGCTCCGCCCGGTGATCTCGCGCAGCGGCCGCGTGGTGATCCCGGCGGCGCGCATGTCGACCAGGAAGTATGTGATTCCCTTGTGCTTCGGCACGTCCGGGTCGGTGCGGGCGAGGCAGATCGCCCAGTCCGCCTCGTGTGCGAGCGACGTCCACACCTTCTGTCCGGTCAGCAGCCAGCCGCCGTCGGTCCGGCGCGCCACGGTGCGCAGCGACGCGAGATCCGAGCCGGCACCGGGTTCGCTGAACAGCTGACACCAGGTCAACTCGCCGCGCAGCGTCGGCCTGGCGAAGTGTTCGCGCTGGTCGTCGGTGCCGTGCGCGAGAATCGTCGGCACCGCCCAGCCGCCGATCACCAGGTCCGGCCGCCGGACGTCCGCCGCCGTCAACGCGGCGTCGATCCGCAGCTGCGTCGCCGCGTCCGCGCCCCGGCCGTACGGCTGAGGCCAGTGCGGGGCCAGCAATCCGGAGTCCGCGAGCGCGGTGCGGCGGTTTTCTTCCGGCAGCGCAGCGATTTCCGCGACCAGCCGGGTCACCTCGGCATCCTCGCCGACGTTCACCCCGAGCGTCCGCCGCTTCCCGGCCAGCGCCAGATCCGCCGCCCGCTTCCGCCACCTCTGCGAACCGCCAAGCCACTGGCGCAACGCCAACGCGCGCCGCAGGTACAGATGCGCCTCGTGCTCCCAGGTGAACCCGATCCCGCCGAGCACCTGAATGCAGTCCTTCGCGTTTTCGATGGCCGCGTCCAACGCCACCGCCGCCGCGCTCGCCACGGCCAGCGGATCGCCGACCGACGAAGCCGCGTCCCACGCCAACGCCTCGGCAGCCTCGGCACGGCACAGCATCTCCGCGCAGAGGTGTTTCACCGCTTGAAAAGCGCCGATCACCTGCCCGAACTGCTCCCGGACCTTGGCGTACTCGACGGCCGTCGTCAGGCACCAGCGCGCTACGCCCGCCGCTTCCGCGACCGCGAGCGTCGCCGCGAGATCGCGGACGTCCGGCAGGTCCAGCACCTCGCCCGGCAGCTCGGCGTCGGGTTTGACGCGTCCCAGCGACCGGGAAAAATCGAAGGGAGCCAACGGTTCCACCGCCACACCGGGCGGCACCAAGACGTACCGTTCGCCCCTCGGCACGAGCAACCACGACTCAGCGTCCGCGCCGGGTACAGTCGCCGATTCGTCCAGTTGCACGGCGACCTTCGCGGTGCCGTCAGCGATCTCGGCGGCGAGTTCCTTCGCGTGCTCCGCGAGCAGCAACCCGGCCAGCGCCGTGCTCAGCAACGGTCCCGGCACCAGCGCTTCCGCCGCTGCGGCGAGCCCAGCCGCGAGATCCGCGACCGTCCCGTCCGCACCGTTCACCGACGCCGGCAACGCGATGCCGGTGAGACCGAGCGCCGCGAACCCGTCCGGCAGTCCGGCTCCAGTGGCTTCGGCCGCCCGCACAGCGGCGACCGGATCGTGTGCCGCCGCCCAGGCCTGCACAGCGGCAGCGAGCGCGGTTTGTTCCTCGGTGAGCGCGACCGGCATCGGTCTCCTCCTCGCGGGGTACAGAGCTACTGGCGAGTGTAGAACGTGTTACAGTTTTTCCGCCAGGCGGTCGAGAGTTGAACCTTTCTCCAGGGCAGGTACGCTTAGCCGGAAACTGGAACGAGTTCCGCAAGCTGCTTGCGCGACGACAGAGGGGAATGCGATGCCGGGGAAGGCGAAGACGCCGGCGGCGAAAACGCGGGCGAACGGCCTCGGCGCGATGGGCGAGGAACTGGGCTCCGCGGCCCAGCGAGACCGCCGCCGCCGCATCATCGACGCGACGCTCTCGCTGGCCTCCAAGGGCGGCTACGACGCGGTGCAGATGCGCGCTGTCGCCGAAAAGGCCGACGTCGCGCTAGGCACGCTGTACCGGTATTTCCCGTCGAAGATTCACCTGCTCGTGTCAGGCTTGGCGCAGCAGTTCGAAGCCGCGCACGAAAAGATCCAGCGCAGCGCGATCCCAGGCGAAACCCCCGCCGAACGCCTGATGTTCGTCCTGGGCCGCAACACCCGCCTGATGCAGCGCGATCCGCACCTGACCGAAGCGATGGTGCGCGCGTTCATGTTCGCCGACACATCCGCAGCCGCCGAAGTCGAACTGGTCGGCCGCCTGATGGAAGACATGTTCGCCAGCGCGATGGGCATCGACGACCCCACCGAGTCCGACCGCGACATCTTCCACGTAGTCGCCGACGTATGGATGGCGAACCTGGTCGCCTGGGTCACCCGCCGCGCCTCCGCCGCCGATGTCGCGAGCCGCCTGGAACTCTCCGTACACCTGCTCCTGGACAAATAGCCGTCCGTGAGGGAATCAGATTCCCTCAGGGTTCCCCTCACGACCACTCCGCCGCCCGGCTGCCCAGGGTGCGCCCCAATGTGGCATTGGGTGCATGCGACGCACCCAACGCCACATTGGGTGCCTCTGACGCACCCAAATCCCCAATGGGGCGCTAGCCC
>NZ_JBSHAM010000172.1:0-10140 GCF_053611505.1 Amycolatopsis sp. NPDC054798
GTCCGTGAAGGACTCCTTGAGGGAATCTGATTCCCTCAAGGAGTCCTTCACGGCTCACTGATTGAGCGTGCCCAGGATTTCCGCGAGGAACTCCTTGATCTTCGCTTCGGCCCGTTCCTTGTCGACCCCCAGTGCGGCAAGGACTTCGTACCCCGCGCCCTCGCCCTGTTCCAGCAGGGCGAGCAGGATGTGCTCGGTGCCGACGTAGTTGTGCCCGAGCCGCAGGCTCTCGCGCAGGGTCAGCTCCAGCGCCTTCTTGCCCGCTGAAGCGAACGGCACCTTCTCGGGAGCCTCGTCGAGCGGTTCCGGCAGCTTCGCCTCCGCGGCTTCCTTCACCGCCTCCAACGTCACGCCTTGGGCGACGATCGCGCCCGCAGCCAGTGCGTCGGGTTCGGAAAGCAGGCCGAGCACCAGGTGCACGGTGTCGATCTCGGCGCTCTTGCCGTCGATGGCCGCCTGCTGAGCAGCCACGATGACGTGCCGCGCCCGGTCGGTGTATCGGCCGAACGTCCGTTGGATCCCGCCGGATGGATCGTCGCCCTTCGGCACGAATCTCTTCTGCGCGGCTTGTTTGGTCACGCCCATGCTGGCCCCGATGTCGGTCCAGGAAGCCCCGCTGCGGCGGGCCTGGTCGACGAAGTGGCCGATCAGGTGGTCAGCCACTTCACCGAGGTGCTGGCCGACGTACACGGCGTCGGTGAGCTGGGCGAGGGCGTCTTTTTCGTTGTTGGCCTTGATGGCGTTGATGAGGTCGTCGAGCTTCACTGAGTCGGTCATGTCGTCAACTTTAGGTTGACGATTGAGTGTCGTCAACCTTGGGTTGACCAGGTTGGCGCGCTCAAGCGAACGGCAACCCCACGTAGTTCTCCGACAAACTCTCCGCCGCCGCCCTGGACGAGGCCGTGTACCGCAGCTGCGACAGCTGCAGCCGCCGGGCGAACGCGTCCGCGCCCGGGTCCACGTGCAGCATCGTCGTCATGAACCACGAGAAGTGCTCCGCCCGCCACACCCGCCGCAGGCAAGTGTCCGAATAGGACTCCGCCAGCGAAGAATCCCCTTGCAGCAGTGCGACCAAAGCCCGCGAAAGCACCACCACGTCCGCCACCGCAAGGTTCATCCCCTTGGCCCCGGTCGGCGGCACGATATGGGCCGCGTCGCCAGCCAGGAACAGGCGGCCGTGGCGCATCGGCTCGGTCACGAAGCTGCGCATCGGCGTGATGCCCTTGTCCAGAATCGGCCCCTCCTGCAGGGTGAACTCCCCGTCGACGGCCAGGCGGGTCGACAGTTCCGTCCAGATCCGGTCGTCCGACCAGGCCGCCAGATTCTCCGCCGGATCGACCTGCAGGTACAACCGCGTCACGTCCGGGGAACGCATGCTGTGCAAGGCGAATCCGCGCGGATGGTGGGTGTAGATCAGCTCCTCGTGCGACGGCGGCGTCTGCGCCAGAACGCCCAACCAGGCGAAGGGGTACTCGCGCTCGAAGGTGGTCAGCACACCGTCCGGAATGGACGGACGCGAGACGCCATGGAACCCGTCACAGCCAGCGATAGCGTCGCATTCCAAGGTCTGCAAGGCACCGGAGGAATCTCGGTACCGCACAACAGGGCGCGAAGTGTCTACATCGGACAGAGAAACATCCGAGACCTCGAAATGCAGCGGAAGATCCGCCTCCTCGTGCGCGTCCACGAGGTCCTTCACAATCTCCTGCTGCCCGTAGACCGTGATCGCCTTGCCGGTCAGCTCGGTGAGCGCGATGCGGTGATCGGCCCCGTCGAAACGGAGCGAAAAACCCTCGTGCGGCAAGCCTTCCGCCGCCAACCGGCCGCCGAGGCCGATCTTGGTGAGCAGGTCGACGGTCGGTTGTTCGCACACTCCGGCGCGCACGCGTTGCCGCACGTACTCGCGGTCGCGGGCTTCGAGCACCACCGCCTCGACCCCTGCCTGGTGCAGCAGGAACGACAGCAGCAACCCGGCCGGGCCAGCGCCGATCACGGCGACCTGCGTGCGCAACGGAACCTCCGATCAAGCCGCGGTGCGCGACTTCAGATGTGCTTTCAGATCGAACGAGCTGGCTTCCAGCTCCGCGTACGCCGGATGCGGTTCCGCGGCGAACAACCGGCGCGCGGCGATGTGGTCCGGCGCGCGGTTGACCGATTCGACGGCGATCAGCACGTCGTCGCGGAAGGACAGCACGGAGAACTTCCCGCTGTCCCGGTCACCGGTCACCACGGTCCGGTCCGCAGCTCCGAGGATGCCCGCGATCTGGAGTTTCGCGCCGGTCTGGTCGGTCCAGAACCACGGCAGGCTGTCGTAGCGCGCCGGTTCCCCGGCGATCGCCGCGGCCACCGAACGGGCCTGGTCCACCGCGTTCTGCACGGACTCCAGCCGGGTTTCGGCACCGGCCTGGACGCACGGGAAGCACGCGCAGTCACCGATCGCGAAGATCTTCGGGTCCTCGGTGCGCAGGTGTTCGTCCACCACGACGCCGTTGCGCACCTCAAGCCCAGCCGCCTCGGCCAGCGTCGTCTCCGGCAGCACGCCGACCGCGACGACCACGAGGTCCGCGGGCAGCCGTCGCCCGTCGGAGAGTTCGACGGACTCCACGTGACCAGACCCGTGCAGCGCGGTGACGCCGACGCCCAGCAACAGCGTGTGCCCGGCGGCCCGGTGGTGCTCGGCGAAAAACTCCGAGATCTCCGGCGACGCTACCCGCGCCAGCAGCCGGTCCTGCGCCTCCACCACGGTGACCGGACGACCAGCGTGCGAGGCGAACTCCAGCCCGATGAACCCGCCGCCGATCACCACGACGTCACCAGCCGCGTCCAGCGATGCCCTCAGCCGGTCGGCGTCCTCGCGGGTGCGCAGCGTCAGGACGCCTTCGAGATCGGCGCCGGGCACCGGCAACGCACGGTTGCGCGCGCCGGTGGCCAGCACCAGATGGTCGTAACCCAGCTCCGTACCGTCCTCGAGCCGGACTTTCGCCGCGTCCCGGTCGATCGCGGCGACCCGGCCGCGGACCAGCTCGATGTCCTTTTCGGCGAAGTAGTCCTCCGGCCGCAGCACCAGCTGTTCGACGCCCGCGCTGCCCGCCAGATACGCCTTCGACAGCGGCGGCCGCTGATAAGGCACCCCCGGCTCGTCGCCGACGAGTATCACGCGGCCGGCGAACCCCTTGTCCCGCAAGGACGCCGCGGCCTGGAACCCGCTTTGCCCGCTGCCGACGACGAGAACGGTCTCGGTGCTCATCTCGCTCCTCCCGACATCTCGGCTCCATCTGAGCACACCTCAGCCAAGATCGTCGAGGAGCAGCCGTCACACCCGCTGCAGGAACGCGATCGCATCCGCCGCTTCGACCGCGTCGAACGGGAGATACCCGCGTCCGTCGCCGGTCCGCGCGGGCAGCGCGGGGTCGATTCCGGCGGTTTCGACCAGTTCACGGTCCTGGACCGTCGCGGCGAGATACGCCTGCAGCGTCCCCGGCGCGGGGTCCTCTACCCCATCGGACGAGCCGAAATCGGTGGCAATGAACACATACCGGTCGCCAAGCTGGTGCGCGACCTGCGCGCCCGCGCTCCACCACTGCGCGCCCATCATCGAGGTCGCGCGACGCTGCAGGTGCTGGTTGTGCGCGGAGACGAACGTCCCCGGCAGCGCGAGCAGGTTGTCCGCCATCATCGCGTCGCGCTGCGCTCCGAGCCGGCCCATCCGCTCCGGCGAGGTGTCGGCCATCAGCGAGTGGTAGCGGCAGAGCCCGACCGCGGTGCGGGCGAGCAGATCGCCGCCGTCGGGCAACGCCGGACGCGCCCGTTCGAACTGGCCAGCAAGGTCGTCGGCGATCAACCGCAGCTCCCTTGCGTGCGGACTGTCCCCTTTGGACATCGCCCCGTCCCACATCGCCGCTTCGTCCGCCCACGCCGCGTCGTCGCCGGCCAGCCGCTCGATGGTCGCGACGTCGTGCGGGACGTCGTCAAGATGCTCGGCCAGGAAGCCGTGCAGTTCGGTGAGCACGGCGCGCGGGCTGGGTGCGCTGGCCATTTCCAGCGGGGCGTCGAAGCCGTGGAAGTGGACCTGCTCTTCGGGCGCGCGGCCGGCGTTGTGGTCGCGGAGCCATTCGACCAGCGCGCGGTTCGACGGGAACGCTCCGAAGCCGTGGCTGAACCCGGTGGCCAGGACCTTGTCGAGGTCACCTTCGCCGGTGGTCACGTAGCGGTCGACCAGACGTCCGGCGAGGCAGTCGCTCTCCAGCGCGATCGAGCGGTAGCCGTGTTCGAGGACGAGGTGCTGGAAGATTTCGTTGCGGAACAACGGGAACGCTTCGGTCCAGTGGGTCGGTTCGCCCAGTCCGAGCAGAGTCGGCGAACGGTGGGCGAGGAAGTCGTCGAAGGTCTTCATTGCTTTGACCGTATCGTTGAACTCTCTATTGGCACTTTTTTGCGATCCACCTGGTTGAATGGCCGGTGAACCCTCAAACCGGAGGTGACATGCGTCCGAAAGACCTCGCCCGCGAGCACGGCTTGTCGACCCAGGCCGTCCGCAATTACGAGGAGGACGGCATCCTCCCGTCGGCCGAGCGCGGACCGCAGGGCTACCGGACGTACACCGAACGCCACGCGCAAGCGTTGCGCACCTTCCTCGCCCTGCGCCCGGGCTTTGGCCACGCCCGCGCGGCAGCGATCCTCCGCGCGGTCAACGAGCGCACGGAAGACACCGCTTTCCAGCTGATCGACGAGGGGCACGCCGAGCTGTTGCGCGACCGCGGCACTCTCACCGAGGTCGAGCACGCGCTGCGCAACCTGACCCAGGAGCCGGACGTACGGCAGACCGTGCCGTCGATCGGCGCGCTCGCGCACCAGCTGTCCGTACACCCCGCCACGCTGCGCAAATGGGAGGCCGCCGGAATCCTCCAACCGGAACGCGACCGGGCCGGAAATCGCCGCTACCCGCCGGCCGTGGTGCGCGACGCCCGCCTCGCGCACCAACTGCGGCGCGGCGGCTACCCGCTCGCCCGGATCGCGGCAGTGTTGGAGCAGGTCCGGCACGCGGGCGGGGTCGCGCCGCTCGAAGAAGCCTTGCGCACCTGGCGTTCCCGGCTCACCGCCCGGGCGCACGCGATGCTGGACGGGGCTGCCCAGCTGTCGCGCTACCTCGAATGATCACTCCGGCAAAAGCGGCCGCATGAACGTGCGCCGATACCGGATCACGCACCCGCTCTCGTCCCGGATCCGGTCCGCCGCCACGAACTCCGGGTCCACTCCGAACAACGTCCGGTACCGCTCGTACGCGGCCAGGCTTTCGAAGCTGAACAACGCCCGCGCTTCGTCGCTGGCCCCTTCCGCGGGCAGGAAATACCCGTGGTGCACCCCGCCCTCGCGCCGCACCAGCCGCATCCACTCGGCGGCGAACCGTTCGAAGTCCGCGATCTTCGCCGGGTCGATCACATAGTCGACCACGCAGGTGATCACGAACTCCCCCAAACCCGCTCCGCCGTCGAAACGATCAGCTCCAGCTTCCGCAGCTGCTCACCGGCGGTCAGGTCGTTCCCCTCCTCAGTGGAGGAAAACCCGCACTGCGGCGACAAGCACAGCTGGTCCACGTCCACATACCGCGACGCTTCCTCGATCCGCCGCACCAGCGCGTCCGGGTCTTCCAGCTCGGGCCGTTTGCTGGTGACCAGCCCGAGCACGACCCGCTTTCCCTTCGGCACGAACCGCAACGGCTCGAAGCCGCCAGAGCGTTCGTCGTCGTACTCCAGGAAAAACCCGTCCACGGCCAGTTCGCCGAACAACGCCTCGGCGACGAACTCGTAGCTCCCGGACGCCACCCACGACGAGCGGAAATTGCCGCGGCACAGATGGGTCGTCACGGTCAGGTCGTCCGGCTTCCCGGCGAGCGCGGCGTTGATCGTCGAGATGTTGCGCAGGTGCATGGTGTCCGGATCGCTGCCCATGCGCGCGACGAGTTCACGCTGTTTCGGGTCGTTGAGGTAAGCCAGGCTGGTGTCGTCCAGCTGGAGATACGTGCAGCCCAGCGAACTCATCGCGCGCAACTGCTGCGCGTACGCCGCACTGAGGTCGGTGAAGAACTCGTCCAGCTCCGGGTACACGGTCTCGCTCACCGCTGCCCGGCCGCCGCGGTAATAAACCATGCTCGGCGACGGGATGGTCAGCTTCGGCGTGATGCCCGGGTCGGTGTGCGCCTTCAGGAACTCGAAGTGGTCGGCGAAGATCGGCTCGTCGAGGCGCACCTTGCCGTCGACCTGCAGGCCGGGCGGGCTGAACTCCAGGTCGCCCGCGAGATTGTGGAATTTCACGTGCAGCCGCTCGTCGCTGCGCGAGACGCCGCCGAGCGCGTAGATGAAGTCCATATGCCAGGACGACCGGCGGAACTCGCCGTCGGTCGCGGACTTCAGACCGGCCGCCTTCTGCATCTTCACGACGTCGCGGATCGCGTCGTCCTCGACGGCTCGCAGTTGTTCGGCGGAGATCTCCCCCGCCGCGTGGTCGCGCCGCGCTTCACGCAGCACCGCCGGCCTGAGCAGGCTCCCTACATGATCGGCACGGAACGGAGGTCGTGCAGTCATGTCTGGCATGGTCACACACAAACCGGCGGTATGCGCAGCGATAATCCGGCGGGACCACAGCGAAGGAGCCGCTCATGACGAACGCAGTGCACCCGGTCGACCGGGGCCTTCCCGCCGGACGGCTGCTGCTGCTCGGGCTGCAGCACATGGCGATCATGTACACCGGCTGCATCGCCGTGCCGCTCGTCATCGGCAGTGCGCTGCACCTGGACAACGCGTCGATCGCGCTGCTGGTGAACGCCGACCTGTTCGTCGCCGGACTGGCCACTTTGGTCCAGTCGGTCGGCATCGGGCGGCTGTTCGGCGTCCGGCTGCCGGTGGTCGCGGGCGCGACGTTCACCGTGGTCAACCCGATGATCCTGATCGCCGCGCAGTACGGCCTCACCGCGGTGTACGGCGCGATGATCGCCTCCGGCGTCTTCGGGCTGCTGATCGCCCGGCCGTTCGCCGCGCTGATCCGGTTCTTCCCGCCGCTGGTGTCCGGGACGTTGCTGCTGGTCATCGGGATCTCGCTGCTCGGCCCCGGCACGGCGATGATCGGCGGGCACGACACCGGCGACCCGTCCTACGGCGATCCGGCGAACCTCGGGCTGGCGTTCGGGGTGATCGCGCTGGTGGTGCTGTTCACCCGGGTGCTGCGCGGGTTCCTCGGCCAGATCGGGCCGCTGGTCGCGCTGGTCGCCGGCGTGCTGATCGCGATTCCGCTCGGCCGCGCGCACTTCTCCGGCGTCGGCGACGCGAGCTGGTTCGGCCTGGCCTCGCCGTTCCACTTCGGAGCGCCGACGTTCCCGGTCGCCGCGGTGGTGTCGATGTGCGTGGTGATGCTGGTGTCGTTCACCGAGACCACCGCGGACCTGATCGCGGTCGGCGAGATCACCGGCCGCCCGGTCGCCCCCGCCGATCTCTCCCGGGGCCTGGCGACCGACGGGCTGTCGGCGATCTTCGGCGGTTTCATGAACTCCTTCCCGGACACCGCTTTCGCGCAGAATGTCGGGCTCGTGCAGATGACCGGCGTGCGCAGCCGCTGGGTGGTCGCGACGACCGGCGGCATGCTCGTGGTGATGGGCCTGGTGCCGAAGATCGGCGCGTTCATCGCCGCGATCCCGGAACCGGTCGTCGGCGGCGTCGCGGTGGTGATGTTCGCGATGGTCGCGGTGGTCGGCGTGCAGACGCTCAGGAAGGTCGAGTTTTCCGGCAACCACAACGGTTTCGTGGCCTCGGTGGCGATCGGCGTCGGGCTGCTGCCCGCCTTCGGGCTAGACCGGTTCGGCAATTCGGTGTTCTTCCAGCACTTCCCCGCCTGGCTGCGGACGATCTGCGGCAGCCCGATCACCGTCGCCGCGGTCTTGGTCTTCGTGCTGAACCTGCTGTTCAACCACCTGGGGAAGCGGCGGGAGGGAGACTTGCTGCCGTAAGCGGCGGGTCCGCCAGCTTCACCCCGATGCCAGGCTCGACCGGCCCGTCCGGGTCAGCGCGCGCGTTCGACCGCCGCCGCCCACTGCGCTACGTCGCCGCGCAGCGAACCAGTGTCCGGCACCGGCATCCGCGCCGGTACCTGCCCGAGGAAGCGGCCATCGCCTACGTCAAGGCCGCTCCCGAGCAAGACCACAACGTCGTGCTCTCGATGCGCCCGGAACGCTGGACGACCGCGGATTTCAGCGACCTGCCCGACAAACTGTCCTGCCCCCGGTCGGCCCCGTTTCTCCGCCGCGGAGCCGACCGGGCCCGGAACCCCTTGCCCCGCAACCTTTCCCCGGTACCGCCGTTCGGCCGCAGCATTCCATCATGCCCGGTCACACCCGTTTCCCCAGGCCGTTCGGGCACTTCTTTCTTCCCAGCGGCCAGAAACGCGGACAGCCGACTTCCCGCCATTGCGCCGCCGATCTCCGCCATGGCACCTTGTGCCGGAAAAGACCTTCGGACAGAAGAGGGCGCATGGACGGCACTTCCCTCATTCTCAATGCCGCCGAACGGACTAGAGCGGCCGAACTTTTGGCCCGGTTCACCGACAGCTACGAAAATTCACTCACTCGTCGCCCGATCGCTCCTGAATCAGACCGGGAAACCCTGGCTAAACTGCTCGCCGAACCGTTCCCCGAAGAAGGCCTCGGCGTAGAAGCTTTCTTCGCCGACGTCGTGGACCGGATCGTGCCCTACACCACCACGATCGCGCACCCACGTTTCCTCGCCTACGTCCAAGGCCCGCCGAACGGCATCGGCGCGTACGCCGAAGCGATCGCCGCAGTGCTGAACCAGAACTGCAATCTGTGGCAGATCTCCCCCGCTGCCAACGTGATCGAGCGTTCCGTCATGGACTGGCTGACCGAACTCTTCGCACTGGGCCCATCCTCCGGCGGCATCCTCACCAGCGGCGGTTCCGGAGCCACCAAGGACGCGATCACCGCCGCCATCGCCGACCGCAGACCGGATTTCCGCGAACGCGGCCTCCAGGAAACTCGCGCTCCGCTAGTCCTTTACACCTCCGACGAGGCACACCGCAGCGTAGTCAAAGCCGCCGCCCTCCTGGGAATCGGCTTGGACAATGTCCGCACCATCCCCGTCGACGACCATTTCCGAATGCGCGTAGATCTGCTGGCCCAAACAATCGCCGAAGACCGCGCAGCCGGAAAGGAACCGTTCTGCGTCGTCGCCACCGCAGGCACGGTCACGACCGGTTCGATAGACCCCATCGACCCCATCGCCGACCTCTGCGCACAAGAAGACCTCTGGCTACACGTAGACGGCGCATACGGTGCTCTGTTCGTCCTAGCCGATTCGACCCGCGACGCCCTGCGCCCCCTGTCCCGAGCGGACTCCATCACCCTGGACCCGCACAAACTGCTCTTCGCGCCGCTTGAAGCAGGAGCCCTGCTGGTCAAGGACATGGCGAAACTACGCGCCGCCTTCGCCTTCTCGTCTTCGTCGTCCTACCTCACCGCAATCGACGACGCCCACCTGCTCGACTACATGGACCACGGCCCGCAACTTTCCCGCAGCTTCAAGGCTTTGAAGGTCTGGGCCGCCCTGCGCACCTTCGGCGTAGGCACCTTCCGAACTGTCACCGAACGCTGCCTGACCCTGGCCACCCGCCTCGGCTCACACATCGCCGCAGCGCCCGGCCTGGAACTGATGAACCCCGTAACCCTCACCGCGGTCTGCGTCCGAATGCCCGGCCGCAACGCCGAAGCACACGCAGAACTCCTCACCAGACTGCACGAAGAAGGCACCGCAATGCTCGGCCCCGCACGGGTTCACGGACACCCCTGCGTCCGCGCCTGCATCACCAACCACCGCACCACCGACGCAGACATCGACCTGCTAGCCGAACGCCTGACCACCCTGGCAACCCCCTGACCCCGCCCCATCTTCACGCCCCCCACACCACATCGGGGCGCAAGCCCCACTCCCTAAACCTCCACCACCACACCCCACGCACCCCAGGCAGCCAGCCCCCGCCCTGCACCCCGATACGAAGCCCAAATGCGGTTCGAGGGGTGGTTTGGAGGGGTGTTTTACGCCCAGTAAAAACACCACCCAACCGGAAAAACAAACGCAGAAG
>NZ_JBSHAM010000173.1:0-9918 GCF_053611505.1 Amycolatopsis sp. NPDC054798
CCCTGAGGGAATCTGATTCCCTCAGGGGGCCCCTCACGGACATCGCCTTGCGAAACCGGGGCGGCGACGCAGGCCGTAAGCCGCGGTGAACGCGACCTTCGCGTTGGTGTGCCGCCCACGGCAGCTCCGCGGTGCGGTGCTGGACCGCCAAAGCCCGGCAGGCGTCCCGAAAAGTCAGGCCGCCGTCCACCTCGGCCTGGGTCAGCCCGGTCAGCTCCGTGCAGAACGGGCTCACCGCGGACCGGGCCGGGCGGACCAGGATCCGGTGCTTGGCCAGCCGCTCACCGACCCGCAGATCGACCACCGTGAGCCCGATTCCGACGATCTCGCTGACCTGGCCGGGCGGCGGCTGCTTCTCCCAGCAGGTCGCTTCGAAACTCGGCCGAGGCACCCGAGTTTCCGCACCGTCCTATATGGATAGTCCACTCACTCCTCGGCCAGCGCGTCCCGCCGCAACGCCGTGAACAACTCCTCCGCCCGCTCCCGATCCCGGGCCGCAGCGGCAGCCTCGCCTCGGCGCTCCGAAAGCCCGGCATGCGCAGCACTCACCCGGGCAAGCAGGTACGGCGAAGCCATCCGCTCAGCCAGCGAACGCGCCTCCTCCAGGCTTTCCTCCGCCGAGGAAAGCACTCCACGACGAAGGAAAGCGAGCCCCTGCACGCGGAAAGCGTCCGTGCGGGCGAGGATGTGGTCGATGTGTTCCGTACAGGCGACAGCCTCCGCGGCGGTCTCCCCTGCGGCGATCGGATCGCCAGCGGCCAGTTGCGCTTCCGCGAGGAACGGCAAAGCGTCGGTCATCTGCCAGCTGCGCTCCCCTTGCAGCGCAAGCAAAGGCAGCAAACGACCCACACCCCGCTCAGGGCGTCCCGCGCGCACGTCGTTCTCCGCCAGTTGCGCCGACGCGTTGCAGATGATGTCGGCATTGTCGCTTTCGCGGCCCAGCTGAATGCCCTTCGTCAGGTCGTCCGCTGCCGCGTCATAGCGACCGCAGGCTGACCACAAACCACCGCGACCGATGAGAGCCATCGCGCCGCACATCGGCGACCTTCCGTGTCCCGCCAGTTCCAATGCCTGGCTGAACCGCCGTCGCGCGTCGCCCCAGCGGCCGACGTAGACCGCGCTCGCGCCGACGTTGCACACCGCCCGGCTGAGCAGTTCCCGGTCGCCGAGTTCTTCGGCCAGCCGCAGGATCCGCTCGAACTGCCGGTCGGCCCTGGCCAGTTCGCCGCGGTAGTGGTGCAGCACCGCGACTCCGGTCAGCGCGCGGACGACGATCTCCCGGTCACCGCACAGCTCCGCGGTCGCGGCGGCGGTGTGCAGATCGGTCAGTGCTTCCGCGTTACGGCCGAGCAGGCGCGCTGCCAGGCCGCGACGCAGGTAACCGCCCGCCAGACCGTGCTCGTCTCCCACTGCCTCGGCGGCGGCGATCGCGGCGGAGGACACCTCGACGGACTCTTGGTAGCGCGTGCTCTGGTAGAGGTTGGCGGCGCGAGCCAGCCGCAACTGTACGGCCGATCCGCCGGGCCGGTCCTCGGTCAGCGTCGGCGCGATCCGGGCCAGGCCCTCGCGCGGAGTGCCGCGCTGGTAGTGCAGGTAGCCGATCCGGGCGATGACCAGGCGTTGCCGTTCCTCGTCGCCTTCCTTGCGGTACACCAAAAGCGCGCGTTCGGCGGCGGCGAGCGCGGCGTCGTACCGGCCAGCCGCGGCGAGCGCGTCCGCCCAGGCTTCCGCCGCTTCGGCGACGGCGGTCTGCGAATCGGTGCGGTCGAGCAGGTCGACCAGCGCGCCCAGGTGCTGGGCAGCCGTGTCGTGCGCGGCTTGCCTGCTGGCTTTTTCCGCGGCGTGCCGCAACGTCTGCGCGGCCCGTTCGGTGTCCTGCGCGTGTGTGTAGTGGTAGGCCGCCGCCGCGCCGCCCAGCGCCTCGGCGAGCCTGCGGTGCAGCACGTGCCGGCGGCTCGGCGGCAGGTCTCCGTTCATCACCTCGGCGACCAGTTCGTGGGTGAGCCGGACGCCCTCGGCGTTCTCGTCCAGCAGCCGCGCGGTGTGCGCGGGAGCCAGCACTTCGGACAGTTCGGCCGGATCCAGCCCGGCGGCCGCGGCCAGCACGTCCGGGTCCATCCGCTGCTGTCCCACCGCGAGCAGGGTCAGCACCTCCGCGGTGCGTTCGGGCAGCGAGCCCAGCTGCCGCCGCACCGCGTGCGCGAGGCCCCACGGCAGTTCGGCGGGCGGTTTGCCGGACCGGCCCAGCACGTGTCCCAGCTGGACCAGGAACAACGGGAGCCCGCCGGCCAGCCGCAGCACCCGTTCTCGGGCGGACTGTCCCACCTCAGTCCCGGCGCTGTGGTGCAACAGCTCCGTCGCGTCGTCGTCCGCGAGCGGGGCCAGCGAATGCTGGACAAGCAAGCCTTTTCGGTACAAATCGAGCAGCGTGTCAGCCAGCGGCTCGGCCTCGGCGATTTCGGTGTCGCGATAGGCCGCGAGGAAGCGGACGCGGTCCGGCCGGACGTCCTGCACGAGCGAAGCCAGCAGCGCCAGCCCGTCCGGACCGGCCCATTGCAGATCGTCCAGGATCACGAGCACACCGCGGCGCCGCGCGAGCGTGTCGAGGAATTTGGCGGCTTCGGCGAACATCAGCCAGCGGGGCGGAACCGGTTCGGCGGTGCGCTGTTCGGGCAGCAGGAACGCCAGGCCAGGTCCGGCGGGATGCTCGGCCGCGTGCCGGGCGAACGCCTCGGAGAGCGGTGCGTACGGCTCTCCGCCGTGCCGCGAGCACGCCGTGGAAAGCACCACCGTGCCCCGGGCTTCGGCCAGGGTCGCGGCTTCGGACAGCAGGCGGGTCTTGCCGATGCCGGTCTGTCCGGCGAAGACCAGAAACGGCCTGCCGGTGCCCGAAATGTGCTTGTCCAGCAAGGCGTGTTCTTCGGTGCGGCCGATGAGATCCGGTGCCGGCCGGGGCGGCGGGACCGGGTGGTCCGGCGGACGCTGCCTGCCGCGCCGGGCGGCCGCCAGCAGTTCGGCGCGGCCGTCCTCGGGCAGCGCGAGACCGTCGGCGAGGAGCTGCACGGTGACCCGCCGCGGATGCCGCTGCCCGCGTTCCAGATTCCCCACGCCGCGGGTGCTCAGCCCGCAGCGCTGTGCCAGTTGTTCCTGCGTCAGCCCGGCTGCCCGGCGCAACCGGACCAGCGTCCGGTCGAACGTTTCCGTCGCGCCGTCCGGCATGTCCCGCACCTCCCGCCGGTCCATCGTCGCTCGCCCCGGGGCGCGGAACATCCTCCGAAGGTCGGGTTCCGTTCGGCACAACGGCCGGTTGTGCCGGTTGTTCCTGGTTCCTCCCCGCCCCGGTGAAATCCAATGGCGGCACCGCTTTTCGCCCGTCTTCCGGGCAGCGGCGTACGAGGAAGGACGCGATGATGCGTGCAGGAATGACCTTGAGACGGCTGGCCGCCGCCGGAGCCGCGCTCGCACTGGGAGCGGGCGTCGCGGCGCTCTCGGCCCCGGCCGCCGACGCCGGACCGCAGCTGAGCCCCGCGTCGTGTGCCAACGCCCCCGAGGGCTACGCGAAATGCCAGGCCGTGCAGCTGGTTTCGTCAGGTGCGCGCCCGGCGAGCGCGATGAGCCCGGCCGACCTGCAGAAGGCTTACGGAGTCGCCGGGATGAAGAGCGGCGGCACCACCGTCGCGATCGTCGACGCCTTCGACGACCCCGGCATCGAAAAGGACCTCAACGACTACCGGTCGCACTGGAATCTGGGTGCCTGTACCAAGGCGAACGGCTGCCTGACCGTGGTCGGCCAGGACGGCACGAGCACGCTTCCGTCCAAGACCGACTCGGGCTGGGCGACCGAGATGGCCATCGACGTCGACGCGGTCAGCGCGCTCTGCCCCGACTGCAAGATCCTGCTGGTGGAGGGCAACAGCAACGAGGACAGCGACCTCGCGGCGGCCGTCGACAGCGCGGTCCGGCTCGGCGCGAAGATCGTGTCCAACAGCTACGCCGACCACGAAAGCGCGATCCCCTCGGACGCCGAGCAGCACTACAACCACCCGGGCGTCGCCATCCTCGGCGCCACCGGCGACTGGGGCAGCGAAAGCGGTTCGCAGGCCGAATACCCGGCCACCTCGCCCGAGGTGATCGCGGTCGGCGGCACCACGCTGACCGCTTCCGGCAGCGGATACTCCGAAACCGCGTGGAACAAGACCGGCAGCGGCTGTTCGAGCAAGTTCAGCAAACCCGCGTACCAGAACGGGATCAGCACCGCCTGCGACAATCGGGCCACTTCGGACATTTCGGCCGACGCGGATCCCAACACCGGCATCACGATCTACGTGAACGGCCAGCAGTCGCAGTACGGCGGCACCAGCCTCGCGACCCCGATCGTCGCCGGGATCTGGGCTCTCGCGGGCACGCCGAAGGACGGCGACAACGCCGCGACCTACCCGTACGCGCACCCCGGCGACTTCACCGACGTCACCTCGGGCAGCAACGGCAGCTGCGGCACCGTGATCTGCAACGCGGGCACCGGCTGGGACGGCCCGACCGGGCTCGGCACCCCGCGCGGCGTCACCGGCCTGACCCCCGGCGGCGGCTCCAACGGCAAGCTGAGCGTCAGCAACCCGGGCAACCAGAACAGCGTGGTGGGCAAGGCGGTTTCGCTGAAGGTCACCGCCTCCGGCGGCACCTCGCCCTACACCTACAAGGCGGACGGCCTCCCGGCCGGACTGTCCATCGACGGCAAGACCGGTTCCATCACCGGCACGCCGAGCACCGCGGGCACCAGCAACGTGACAGTGACGGCCACTGATTCCGCCGGGGCGACCGCGCAGGCTCCGTTCACCTGGACCGTCACGACTGCTCCGGTGGGCAAACTGACCGCGAAGTTCGCCACCGACTACGACTACGGGTTCGGCGCCTTCGCGCACTTCACGATCACCAACACCGGTTCCTCGGCGGCGAACGGCTGGACGCTGTCGTTCGACCTGCCCTCGAACGAATCGCTGTCGACGACGAACCCGGGCACCGCGTCCGGCTCCACCGGGCACGTCGTGATCACCGGCCAGGACACCATCCCGGCCAGCGGCAGCCTCACCCTGTCGCAGATCTACCAGGTGTCGAGCGGCGCGTTCACCGCTCCAGCCAACGTTTCCGTCTCCTGATCCGGCAGCCGCCGTGCCGTCGCTTCGCGCGCGGCACGGCGGTTTTCCGTCAGTCCAGTTCCCCTCAGTCCAGGCAGAACTCGTTGCCCTCGACGTCCTGCATCGGGATGCAGGACTCGTTCACGCCGTCGGCGACCAGCACCTGCACCACCGACGCCCCCAGCGCCGTCAGCCGTTCGGCCTCGGCCTTCAGGGCCGCGAGGCGTTCCTCGCCCACGAGACCGGTGCCCACGCGAATGTCGAGATGCACCCGGTTCTTCACCACCCGGCCTTCGGGCACGCGCTGGAAGTACAGCCGCGGCCCGACTCCCGTGGGATCGACACAGGCCGCCCACGAGCCCTGCTCCTCGGGCGGCTGGGTCCGGTCGAACTCGGCCCAGTCGGCGAATCCTTCCGGCGGCGGCGGTTCGACGTACCCCAGCGCCTCGCACCAGAAGCGGGCGACCCGCGCGGGTTCCGCGCAGTCGAAAGTGACCTGGAACTGTTTGACTGACCCCATGCGCTCACCCTACCGGCGGGCGGCGGCCAGCGCCGGGTCCCGCCCGGCGGCGAGGTCGTCCGGGTCGTAAACCGGGACCGGAAGGTCGGGGCTGATGCCGGTGCCGTCGTAGCTGCGGCCGTGCGGATCGAGGTATTCCTCGTTCGGCAGCGCCACCTTCCAGCCTGGCTTCGGCAGAGTCCGCTCCAGCATGTCCGAGAAAGCGCCCTGAGTGGACTGTCCGATCAGGACTGGCCGCGGGTTCCGGTTCAACAATGCCTGCAGGAACGTCTCTCCCGCGGAAACGTCCAGGCTGCCGGTCAGTACCGTCAACGGCCCGGTGTAGCGCGGCACGACGGCGGGCTGCACGAAGAACGGTTGCGGCACAGTGAATCGTGTTGGGTCGTCCGGGTCGTTGCGGGCCCGTTTGGCGTAGGCGAAGTGCGGGACATCGGTCAGCCGGGCGGCGACCTGCAAGCCGAGCGGGTCGTCTCCGCCGCCGTTGACGCGGAGGTCGAGGATCAAGCCGCGCAAGGCGTGCACCCGGCCGGCGGTGAAGATCTCGTCCAGCGCTGTCGCCAGTACCTTGCTGCTGGCGGCGAAAGTGTCGGCATAGTCGTGAAATCCGCTTATGCGCAGATACCCGAGGCTGTTCGGCAGATCCGCGTAGGCGATGGCTCCGTCGGCCCAGCGCTGGATCCGCTGGATCGGCACGCCGAGGTTCTCGTCGGCTACGGCGATCATGCGCGGAACGGTCGTTTTCAGGTCCGGGGTGCCCGGCCGAGGCGAAGAGCAATGCTGGTTTGCGGCAAGCAGACCGACGTGAGCGTCGTGCAACGGACGGATCAGTCCACATAGGACGTCGAAGAGCCGTTCCGGGTGCGCGGCGATCTCGCGGCGGGCAGCGTCTCCTTCGGACTTCCAGTCGACGCCTTTCGCCCGGAAAAACGGGTAGTTCTCGGCAAAAGTGCGCCAGAAGACGTCGAACAGTTCCACGGACGGAGCCTGACACGCGGGCGGCAACCCGCCAGGGACCCGGCGCAACGACCGCACGCCCAGGTTGTTGTCGTAACTCATCCGACCCGGCCGGATGGTGACGACCGAGCCTTCGTTCGTCGAAAACCTTGTTCCGTCGCCGGTTCCGGAAAGCGTGCCGGGCAGGCAGCTGACCCCGGTGACGTCGTAGGTCGTCAGCTTGCCGCCGGACACTTGGACCAGCTGCCCGTAGCCGTCGGTCCGCCACACACCGTCCACAGTGGAATTCGGGAAGACGGCCACCGAGAGCATCGTCAAGCCCGCCAGGAAGATTCGCACGAGCCGAGGGTAGAAAAAAGCCGGGGGCGCGCGGAATACCGCACGCCCCCGGCACCGTAGTGGGGTTGCCCCTACCCGGGCTCAGCCGAAGAAGACCTCGGCTTCCTGGTACCGCTCCAGCGGAACGGTCTTCAGCTCGGCCGTCGCCTCGGACAGCTTCACGCGGACGATGTCGGTGCCCTTGAGCGCCACCATCACGCCGAAGTCGCCGTCGGCGACCGCGTCCACCGCGTGCAGGCCGAAGCGGGTCGCGAGGACCCGGTCGTACGCGGTCGGGGTGCCGCCGCGCTGGACGTGGCCGAGCACGACCGCGCGCGATTCCTTGCCGGTGCGCTCGGAGATCTCGTCGGCGAGCCAGTTGCCGATGCCGCCGAGCCGGACGTGCCCGAAGGCGTCCTTCTCGCCGGTCAGCAGCTTCTCCTCGCCGCCCTCGGGCAGCGCGCCCTCGGCCACGACGATGATCGGCGCGTACTCCTTCTCGAAGCGGCGCTCGACCCACTGCACGACCTGGTCGACGGAGAACTGCCGTTCCGGAACCAGGATCACGCTCGCGCCGCCGGCCAGGCCGGAGTGCAGCGCGATCCACCCCGCGTGCCGTCCCATGACCTCGATGACCAGCGCCCGGTGGTGCGATTCGGCCGTGGTGTGCAGCCGGTCGATCGCCTCGGTGGCGATGGAGACCGCGGTGTCGAAGCCGAACGTGTAGTCGGTGGCTCCGAGGTCGTTGTCGATCGTCTTGGGCACGCCGACCACGCCGATGCCGTCGTCGGTCAGCCGCTTGGCGACGCCGAGGGTGTCCTCGCCGCCGATCGCGATCAGCGCGTCGACACCCTGGTCGGCGAGCACCTCGCGGATCTTGTCGACGCCGCCGTCGACCTTGTACGGGTTCGTCCGCGACGACCGCAGGATGGTGCCCCCGCGGGTGAGGATGTCCTCGACGTCGGCGAGGCCGAGCGGCCGGCTGTCGCCGGTCAGCGGGCCCTGCCAGCCGTTGCGGAAGCCGACGAACTCCCAGCCGTGCACCTCGACGCCCTTGCGGACCACCGCGCGGATGACCGCGTTCAGGCCGGGGCAGTCGCCGCCCCCCGTCAGCACACCGACACGCATCTGTTGCCTCCGTCTTCCTCGCAGGGAGAGTGCAGTCACAGTCCGAGGACAGCGTAGCGGCTCGGATCTGGATCGGTGCAGGGCGGACCACCTGCCGAATCGGTCCTGGCAGAGCCTGTTCAGCGGTGTGTTACCTTGGGGCCGTGCAGCGCTATTTCTGGTTTACGAAGCCGGCCCCGGGTGGGCACGGCGGCGTGAACCTGCGCTGACCTCCACCCCGAGCCGGATCTCGAACCGGCTCGGCGAGTCCCCCGCGGGTCGGTGTCCACCAGGAAGGAACCACCCGCTCATGAGCACCCGCCTCGTCGCCGCCCCCGCTGACGCGAGCACGCTGGACAACCGCCGCACCACGTCGGTCAGTCCCCTCATTTCGCCCGCCCTGCTGCGCGAAGACCATCCCGTGGACGCCGCGGTCGCGAAAGTCGTGCAAAACGGCCGCGCGGAAACCGTCGACATCCTCGACGGCCGGGACGACCGCCTCGCCGTGATCGTCGGCCCGTGCTCGGTCCACGACCCCGAAGCCGCCCTCGACTACGCCCGCCGCCTGGCCGCCAAGGCCGAGTCGCTGCGCGAGGACCTGCACATCGTGATGCGGGTGTACTTCGAAAAGCCGCGCACCACGCTGGGCTGGAAGGGCCTGATCAACGACCCGGACCTGGACGGCACCTTCGCGGTCAACAAGGGCCTGCGCCTGGCCCGGAAACTGCTGCTGGACGTCTCCGCCCTCGGCCTGCCGGTCGGCTGCGAATTCCTGGACCCGATCACCCCGCAGTTCATCGCCGACATCGTCACCTGGGGCTCGATCGGCGCGCGCACCGCCGCCAGCCAGGTCCACCGGCAGCTGTGCAGCGCCCTGTCCATGCCAGTCGGCATCAAGAACTCGACGGAAGGCGACATCCAGGTAGCCGTGGACGCCACCCGCGCCGCCGCCGCGTCGCACGTCTTCCCCGGCATCAACGTGGACGGCCTGGCCGCCCTCGTGACCACCTCCGGAAACCCGGACTGCCACGTCATCCTGCGCGGCAGCGCCTCCGGCCCGAACTACGACCCGGCGTCGGTCGAGGAAACCCTCGCGCGCCTGGCGAAATCCGGCCTCCCGGAACGCCTGGTCGTCGACGCGAGCCACGGCAACAGCAACAAAGACCACGTCCGCCAGTCGGAAGTAGTCCGCGACCTGGCCGCCCGAATCGCCGAAGGCGAACGCGGCATCGCCGGCCTGATGCTGGAAAGCAACCTGGTCGGCGGCCGCCAAGACCTGGTGCTGGGCCACTCGTCCGAACTGACCTACGGCCAGTCCATCACCGACGCCTGCATGGACTGGGACACCACCGACACCCTGCTGGACACCCTGGCCTCCGCCGTCCGCACCCGCCGCTGACCCCAGCCCTGCCCTCGCTCGCTGCCGCCGCGGTCCGTGAGGGGAACCCTCACGGACCCAGATTCCCTCAGGGTTCCCCTCACGACCAGCCGATGTCCGTGAGGGGCCCCTTCACAGCCCCAGATTCCCTCAAGGAGCCCTTCACGACCCACTCACCCCCGCACCCAGACCACCCCAATGTGGCATTGGGTGCGTCAGATGCACCCAATGTGGCGTTCGGTGCGTCGCATGCACCCAATGCCACATTGGGGCGCTAGCCCCCGCCCCACGAACCGCAACGCCCCACCCAACCTCACCAAACAGCCACCCAACCGCACCCGCGCACCCACCCCACCAAACACCCAAAGCCCGCGCCCCACCTGCCCAACCCCAGCCCGCGCACACAAACCCACCAGCGCACCCAACCCCGCCAAGGCATCCACACTCCCCCGCACCCCGATACGAAGCCGAAAATGCGGACGGCGGGTGCTTGTCAAGGCATCTTTCCC
>NZ_JBSHAM010000174.1:0-9846 GCF_053611505.1 Amycolatopsis sp. NPDC054798
TGTCAAGGCATCTTTCCCGCCTTGACAAGCACCCCCGCGCCGTCGTCACAATCAGCTTCGGGGTGCCCCCAACTCACCAAGGCGCAATGTCGCCGCCAGGCGACGAGCCGCCGCTAGCCGCAGCACACTCACCCGAGCCGCCGCCCGAGATCCTCCCGCCCGTTCCACGCCGTCATCAACGCATAAACCAGACACGTCACCAACGGCGCGGCCAGCACCACCCACCCCGTCTCGATCCGAGGCGCCTGCTCGATCACCGCCCCCAACGCAGGCGGCGCGTCCACCGAATACTTCGAATTGGCGAACGCCGGCCCCATCTGCGTCCCCAGCCAAGCCGCGAGCAACGCCCCGCCAGCCGCAGCCACCAGCACCACCGGCCCGCGCCGCTCCCGCAGGAACCACACCACCAGCCCGATCAGCAGCCCCGTCGCCATCGCGAGAAACCCGAACACCGCCAGATCATCGAACCGATGCCAGCTCTCCAGCTCCAACGGAGCCAACTGCCCGTTAGTGCTGATCACCCGCACCCGCTCGGCCGGGGCAAGCAGAGACCACAGCCACCCCATCGGAATGCCCAGCAACGCAGCCGTGGACAGAACACTCACCGCAGGAAGAAGATCCGCCTTCACCACCACACGCGGACGCTGCGGAGGAAACAACACCGGCACCGACCAGCCCTCGGCAACAGCAGACGACCGATGCGCCGCCTTGCCCGCGGAATCGACCACCGGGACTCCCTTCCCTGAGCGCGCGCTTCTGCACGTGCGTCCCCGCGCGTGTGCGGACTGAGGGTAACTGGTTGTGCTCAAGATGGGCGGCCGCGGCTCGCGGTTTGAAGCAACCCCAGCTCGCAGACCCAGCCAAGCCAGGCGATCCCAACGCCCACCTCCGGCCAAGCCAGGCGATCCAAACGCCCGGTCCTGGCCAAGCCGGGCGATCCCGGGTCGCAGCCCATCCAAAGCCAAGCGACCCGGCACCCAACTCCACCCAGCCAAGGCGACCCCAGCCCGCACCCCGGACCCGAACCGGGCAACCCGGCCCCCAAGCCAAGGCAACCCCAAGCCCGCATCCCACCCGAAACCAGGCGACCCCGTCACCGAACCCAACTCCAGCGAGGCCACCCAGTGCACCAGCCCCACTCAGCCACAGGCTCCCAACCCACCCCGAACTGTGTTTGATTGCCCCGACTTCGTCGTGGCGGAGAAATCGCTTTCATCCGGTTTCTTCCCTCCCGATCCGCTCGGCCCGGGGGGCCGAGCGGATCGCTCAGTCCAGAAACCGGAGCGATTTCTCGGCTCGGGTTGGGTGGGGGCGAGGTGAGGAAAGACCGCTAAAGCTCAGGCTAGTTTTGGGTGTAGGCAGCGGAGGTGAAGGCCTCGGGATCGAACTCGCCGCCAAACCATGGCGACAGGCCCCGGCGGGCCTGGTCGGCGAAGGTGTCACGGTCCGCCGCCCCCAAACCAGCGGGAAGAACCCCCAGCAAGGGAGCACCGGCAGCCACCGGCAGGTCGCGGAGGTTTTCCAGCGAGGCAAGATCCGGCTCAGCAGGCCACGAGCCGATGATCACTCCGACGACGTTCAGTCCGCGGCGGGTCGCTACTTCAGCAGTCAGGGCGGTCGTGTTCAAGGTGCCCAGCCCGGCTTGGGCGACGAGGATCACCGGGGCACCGAGAGACCAGGCGACATCAGCCAGGGTGCTGCCTTGCTGATCGAAACGGACCAGCAGGCCGCCCGCGCCTTCGACCAGGGTGAGGTCGTGCGCGGCGTCCAGTTCGCTCGCGGCGGCGGCGATTTCGCCGGGGCCTAGGGCGAGCAGCCCGCTGCGCCGGGAGGCGGCTTCCGGGGACAGCGGGTCCGGGTAGCGGCGCAGTTCTCGGACCGTCAGGGCCTTGCCCGCCAATCGTTCCACCTCGGCGAGGTCGCCTGCCTCGCCGGGGAGCACGCCGGTCTGTGCGGGTTTCAGCACCGCGACGCGTTGTCCCTGCGCGAGGGCCAGCGCCGCGATCGCCGCGGTGGCGACCGTTTTGCCGACGTCGGTCCCGGTTCCGGTCATCACGAGCGTCGTCACGAGCCATCAAGATATTGACGTGCTCCCCGATGTCAACACTCGGGGTTCCCTCGCGCGCACCCGGAGGCACGCGCGAGGGCCCGGATCAGCCGGCCGGGGCCGCCGCGGGCGCTCCCGCGGCCATGAACTGCCCCGTCGCCGGGTCGGCGAGGTACACCTGCGCCGCGCCGACGTCGAAGTACAGCCCGGTCAGCGCCAGTTCGCCGCGCGCTTCCGCCTCCGCCACCAGCGGGTACTGCCGCAGATGCGTCAGCTGCTGCAGGACGTTGTGCAACGACAGCCGGTCCGGCTCGAGCTCCGGCCGCTCCCCGTCGAGGGTCACCGCCCCGGCGCGCTTCCGGCTCGGTTCGGCGTGCACCAGCCAGGTGGCCAGCGCGGTGTCCGCGGGCGGGCCGCTGGCCAGCGCGCCCATCGCACCGCACGAGGAATGCCCGCACACCACGATTTCCCGCACCCCCAGCACCCCGACCGCGAATTCGATCGCCGCGTTCGTCGACGGATCGGCTTGGCCGGGCGGCACCAGGTTGCCGATGTTGCGGATGGTGAACAGGTCGCCCGGACCGGACGTGGTGATCAGGTTCGGCACGATCCGGGAATCACCGCAAGTGATGAACAGCGTGTGCGGTTCCTGCGCGTGCGCGAGCCCGCTGAGGACGTCCTTGAGCAGCGGCGCGGCCCGGCGCTGGAACTCCGTCGCACCCCGGTGCGTGCGCTGCCCGGGGACCCGCACGTCCACGGCCTGCCAAGCCGACCACGGGGCCAGCCACCGCGGCATCGCGCCGGCCGCCGCGGTGCGCCGGAGCGTCGGACGGCCTTCCTTGCCCATGGCGAACCACGGATGCCCGATCTCGTCGACGACCACCGTGCCGCCGGTCCGTTCGTGTGCCTGCTGCCAGGCGGAAAGGCTCTCGAACGCCGCGTGGTCGAGGTAATCGGCGACCAGTTCCAGCGTCACCTTCGACCCCTCCGGGATCGTGCCGAGCACCTTCGTCAGCCGCGGCACCGACAGGAACGTCAGCACGCCTTCGACGATCACGCGCCATTCGCCGCCGTGGTGCTCGGCATGCACGCCCGACCACACCGTGCGGCGCAGCATCAGCAGCACGGCCAGCACGATCCCGGCGAGCACGCCGGTCAGCAGGTCGAACACGACAACCCCGGCGACGGTCACCAGGTAGAGCGGCAAATCGCCGTGTCGCAGCACCTGCCGCAGATGACCGGGATTGACCAGCTTCGCGCCGACGTGCACGAGCAGCCCGGCCAGCGCGGCCAGCGGAATCGACTTCAGCACCCCGGCCAGCGCGACCACGAACACCAGCACCCACACGCCGTGCAGGATCGCCGACGCCCGCGTGCGCGCCCCGGCCGCGACGTTGGTGGAGCTGCGCACGATCACGCCGGTGACCGGCAGCCCGCCGAGGGCGCCGGACACCATGTTCGCCGTGCCCTGGCCGATCAGTTCGCGGTTCAGGTTGGCGCGCGGGCCGTTCTGCAGTTTGTCGACCGCCACCGCGGACAGCAGGCTCTCGACGCTGGCGATCAGCGCGATCGTGACCACCGCGACCGCGACCTGGCCCCACCCGCCGTCCGGCAGCTGCGGAGCGAAGCGGATCTGCAGCAGATCCCCGGGCAGTTCGACGCGCGGCAGCGTCATCCCGGCCGCCACCGACACGAGCGTCGCGACCGCGATGGCCGCCAGCGGGCCGGGGATTTTCCTCACCGCCGCCGGAAGTCTGGGCCACGCCAGCAGGATGGCGAGGGTCAGGATGCCGATCAGCGCGGCGGCGTCGTGGTGCGCGGCGATCTGCGCGGGCAGCTGGACGATGTTCTCCAGCGCCGAACTCTGCGCCTTCCCGCCGAACAGCACGTGCAGCTGGCCGAGCACGATCGTGACGCCGATCCCGGCGAGCATCCCGTGCACGATCGCCGGCGAGATGGCCAGCGCCGCCCGCGCGACCCGGCTCAGGCCGAACAGGATCTGCAACGCCCCGGCGAGGACGGTGATCAGGCAGGTGACCGCCCAGCCGAAGGTGGAAATCGTCTCGGCCATCAGCACGGTCAGCCCGGCGGCGGGCCCGCTGACCTGCAGCGGAGAGCCGCCGAGGGCACCGGCGACCACGCCGCCGACGACGGCGGCGATCAGCCCGGCGACGATCGGCGCGCCGGACGCGAGGGCGATCCCCAGCGAAAGCGGGACCGCGACGAGGAAAACCACGAGCGAGGCGGGCACGTCGTGGCGAAGCACGGCAAGTCGTCTCATGCTGACCAGGAAACCGGGGTTCCTGTGAAATGTCCGCTATGTCCCACTCTATGGAGTGGATCTTTATCGAATTACCCACGATCGGGTTGCAGGACTCAGCAAGATCCACTACACGCAGCCACGCCAAACCCGAAGTAACCTCAGGCCTTCGCCGCGGCGGCCAGCATCGCCGACGTGATCACCGCCAGGTCGGCGTCGGTGCTGATGTACGGCGGCATCGCGTAGATCAAATCACGGAACGGCCGCAGCCACGCGCCTTCGGCTGTCACCACTTCGGTGGCAACGCCCATGTCCACCTCGTGATCGAGCTGCAGCACGCCAATCGCACCCAGCACTCGCACATCCACGACGTGCGGCAGCTCTCGAGCCGGTTCGAGCCCTTGCCGCAGCGCGGTCTCGATCCGGGCGACATCGTTCCGCCAGCGGCCTTCAGCCAACAAGCCGAGCGAAGCGTTGGCGACCGCCGAAGCCAGCGGATTTCCCATGAACGTCGGGCCGTGCGCGAGCACCGGCAGCTCGCCGCGAGTGATGCCGTCGGCGATTTCGGGCGTGCACAACGCGGCGGCCATCGTGAGATAGCCGCCAGTGAGCGCCTTGCCGACGCACAGCACGTCGGGCGTCACGCTGGCGTGCTCGGCCGCGAAAAGCCTTCCGGTACGGCCGAATCCGGTCGCGATCTCGTCGAACACCAGCAGCACGTCGTGCTCACGAGTCAGCTCGCGCAGGGCACGCAGGTAACCGGGATGGTGAAACCGCATGCCGCCCGCGCCCTGCACGACCGGTTCCACGATCACCGCGGCCAATTCGTCCGCGTGCTGTTCGATCGCTTTCGCCAATTCGTCCACATAGGACTGATCGACCGGAGTGCCGAACCCGGACGGCGGCGCGGGCACGAAAACCTGTTCCGGCAGCACTCCGCGCCACAGCGAATGCATGCCGCCGTCCGGATCGCAGACGCTCATCGGCGTGAACGTGTCGCCGTGGTAGCCGCCGCGCCAGGTCAGCAGCCGGTGTTTGCCGGGCAGCCCGCGGGAACGCTGGTACTGCAGGCACATTTTCACCGCGACCTCGACCGACACCGAGCCCGAATCGCACAGGAAGACATGCTCGAGCCCGTCCGGCGTCAGGTCGACCAGAGTCTTGGCGAGCGTGATCGCCGGTTCGTGGGTGAGCCCGCCGAACATCACGTGGCTCATCCGCCCGGCCTGCTCCGCGAGCGCGGCGTCGAGCACCGGGTGGCGGTAGCCGTGCACAGCCGCCCACCAGGACGACATGCCGTCGACCAGTTCCCGTCCGTCGGCGAGCTTCAACCGCACCCCGCTCGCCTCTTCCACGAGCAGGGGCGGCACGCGGCCCGGCATCGGCGCGTAGGGATGCCAGACGTGCGCGGCGTCGAGGGCGAGGAGATCGGCAGCACTGGGTTCCACCCGCCGACCCTAACCGGGCGGCGGGCGGAGCCGCAGTGACAGCCGCTACGCCCCGTTCAGCCGCACCGGCAGCGCCAGCACGCCGTGCACCAGCGAACTCGGCCGGTAGACGACGCGTTCGGCCGGCACGGCCAAACTCAGCTTCGGGAACCGCTCCAGCAGCGAGCCGAGCGCGATCTGCGCCTCCAGCCGGGCCAGCGGCGCACCGACGCAGTAGTGGATCCCGTGCCCGAACGCGAGGTGCCCGCCGGGCGGGCGCGTGACGTCGAGCTTGTCCGGGTCGGGGAATTTCTCCGGATCGCGGTTGGCCGACAGCAGCGAAATCTGCAGGAACTCGTCGGTCGGGATGGTGACGCCGCCCGCCTCGATCTCCTCGACTGTGAAGCGCAGGGTCGCGAAGTTGATCGGCCCGTCGAACCGGAGGAACTCCTCGACCGCGCCGGGCAGCAAGCTCGGGTCGGCACGCAGTTTCTCCGCCTGCTCGGGCGCGCGCAGCAACGCGAACGTGGCGTTGGCGATCAGGTTGACCGTCGTCTCGTGCCCGGCGACCAGCAGCAGGAACGCCATCGAGATCAGTTCGTCCGCGTCAAGCGAATCGCCTTCGTCGCTGGCGTGCACGAGGTCCGACAACAGGTCCTCGGCCGGTTCGGCGCGCTTGCTCTCGACCAGCTGCTGCAGGTATTCCTGCATCTCGCGCGCCGCCACGGCCTGGGCCTCCGGGTCCTCGGAGAACGACAGCAGCGTGTGCGACCAGGCAGTGAACTCGCCGCGGTCCTCGATCCGCACGCCGAGCAGCTCGCAGATGACGGTGATCGGCAACGGCTCGGCGAACGCCTGCACCAGGTCGACCTGCTCGTGCCCGGCCATCTCGTCGAGCAGCGAATCGGCGATCTCCTGGATCCGCGGCCGCAGCCGGGCGACGGTGCGCGCGGTGAACGCCTTGTTCACCAGCTTGCGCAGCCGGGTGTGCGCAGGCGGATCGCTGTTGAGCATGTGCCGGGTGAGCAGGTTGCCGAAGTCCGGCACCTCGACCTCCTGGCCGACCTTCACCGCGTACACCCGCTGCACTTCGGCGCTGTCCTTGCTGACCCGAGGATCGTTGAGCAGCTCACGCGCCTGCTCGTATCCGCTGACCAGGTAGGACGGGATGCCGCGCCGGGCGGTCATCGGGCACACCGGGCCGGATTCGCGCCGCTGCGCCAGCCATTCGTGCGGGTTCTGCCAGAATTCCTCGTCCGCGAAAGGAAGTTCCTCGGTGTGTTCGTCGACGCTCACTGCTGGATCCCCCTGTGCAGTTCGGTCAGCGTTCGGCCAATGCCGCCTCGACGCGCTCGACCACTTGCTTCCAATATGCCCGCTGCTCGGCCTTCTCCGCCACGTCCGCGAGCCGCTCCTGGCGGATCTTCAGCGTGCTGCGCTTGCCGAGATCGGAAACCTCCAGCTCCAGCAAGGAATCGTGGTCCCAGTCCGCCGGACGCCAGGTGAGCCGCAGCCGGTCCTCGGCGTAACTGCGGATCTCCCCGGTCGTGCCGTGCTCGGTCTCGTATCCGGCCCCGCGTTCGCGCGGCAGCTCGACGCCGGGGCCGAGCCAGATCTCCACCCCGTCCCCCACCAAGAACTCCCACACCCGGCTGCCCGGGTACGGCATCGTGCGGGAAACCGCTGTCTCCCAACCACTCCGCCCGGTCTTGCCCTCCTCGTTGGCCATGCCGCCATCATGGCATCGGGGACCGACGGAAACCGGTGCGGGATCATGCGATCGTGCGCTACCGCCCTATCTCTCCCGACGCGCTCGCCGCCGAGCTGACCGAGCGCGTCGACGCGCTCACCCACCGCCGACGAATCGCGGTCGCGATCGACGGAGCGGCCGGAACGGGCCCGCTCGCCGAGGCGCTGACCGGCCCGCTGAAGCTGCTCGGCCGCGCCGCGCTGCACGTGCCCGCCGCCGGCTTTCTGCGACCAGCGTCACTCCGTTTCGAGCACGGAAAGCAAAATCCGGACGCGCGGTATACCGATTGGCTCGATTTAGGCGGTCTGCGCCGGGAAGTCCTGGACCCGCTCGCCGACGACGGAAGCGGCGAAGTGCTGCCCGCGCTGTGGGACGCCGAACGCGACCGCGCGACCCGGCTGCCGCGCGTCCCGGTCCCGGACCGCGGCGTCGTACTGGTCGACGGGGAATTCTTGCTGGGCGCGGGATTGGCGTTCGATTTCGTGGTGCATTTGTGGCTTTCGCCGGGTGCGCTGCGCCGCCGGGTCGCCGACGAATGGGCACTGCCCGCCTACGAACGCTACGAAAACGAAGTCGACCCGAGCGCCCTCGCCGACGTCGTGGTCCGCGTGGACGACCCGCGCCACCCGGCGATCTACGAACCCTGAGCGTCGTTCCGCCTCAGCGCACCGCCGCGACCGGATCGCCGTCCAGGAGCGTCGACAGCCGTCGCGCCATCGTGTCCCAGCGCCAGTTCTCAGCGACCCACGAACGGCCCGCCTCGCCCATCCTGCGGGCGCGGACAGGGTCGGACAGCAGGGCCGACAGAGTCTCCGCGAGCTGTCCCGGGTCGCGGCCGTCGACGACGTGGCCGGTCACCTCGTCCAGCACCGCCTCCGGTGCGCCGCCGGACGTTCCCGCGACCACCGGCAACCCCGTGGCGGACGCCTCCAGGTAAACGATGCCGAGGCCCTCCACGTCGAGCCCCTTGCCGCGCGTGCGGGCAGGCATCGCGAAGACGTCGCCCGCGTTGTAGTGCGCGGGCAGTTCCTCCCAGGGCACCGAGCCGGTGAAGACCACGTCGTCGGTCACGCCGAGCGCTGCGGCCAACTGGGTGAGGCGCTTGCGATACGGACCACCGCCGACCAGCAGCAGCGCCGCACCGGGCACGCGCTCGCGGATCGCGGGCAGCGCGGAGATCAGCATGTCCTGTCCCTTGCGCGGGACGAGCCGCGAAACGCACACGACGGTCGGCCGGTCGCCGAGCCCGTGCCGGGCGCGGATTTCCTCCCGGCCAGCCGGGTCCGGCGCGAAAACCGTGGTGTCGACGCCGCTCGGCAGCATTTCCAGCCCAGCGTGCCGGCCGAACGCCGCAGCGAACCTGTTGCGCGTGTACTTGCTGACGTACGTGACCACGTCGACCGTCTCGCCGATGCGCCGCAACGCCTGCCGCGAGCCGGGCAGCATCGACCAGCCGACCTCGTGGCCGTGCGTGGAAGCGACGATCCGGCGCGCGCCAGCCTGCCGCAGCGGATGCCCCAGCAGCGCGAGCGGAGCCGCCGCGCCGAACCAGACGGCCTGACAGTCGCGGGCACGCATGATCTGTTTCGCGCGGCGCAGGACGTCGGGCGTGGGCAGCATCAGCGACGTCGGATGGCGTACCACTTCGAACGGCGCGGCCGCGTCGAACTCGACGTGCGAACCGCTGCTGCGTTCCCAGGAGGGCGCGTAGACGACGAGGTCGTCCGCGGGCAGCCGGGTGGCCAGCGAATTGAGGTAGTTCTGGATGCCCCCGGGGCGCGGCGGGAAGTCGTTCGTCACGAGCAGGGTCCTCAGCACCCCCGCAGGCTACCGACGAGCGATTGCCCCGCAGACGCGACACCGGAGCGGCGCTCGTCCCGGTAAGGCGAGAACGTCCGGCCAGGCAACCCGACGCGCTTCCGAGCGAACCCGGCGAGCAATTCCCCCCGCCAGCAACATTGGGGCGGCACAGCGCTAAGCGGCCCCGCCCCGACGAGAACGGTCGGTCAAGCAACCCAAATGGGCCCTTTGCCCTTCCCTGCAAACAACACCGGGTCAGCACCACGCAAAGCAGCCTCGCCCTGGCGAGAACGTCCGGCCAGGCAACCCACGGGCCCCATTGACCTTCCCCGCGAACAACACCGGGGCAGCACCACGCCCGGGCGGGCCCGCCCGGGCGAGAACGTCCGGGCGAGAACGTCCGGTCAAGCAATAAACAGACCCCATTGGGGTTTTCTCAGTAGCCGTCGCGCGCAGCTCTCCAGCGAGGGCACGGGGCATCGTCCGGGTTTGTGGCGGGTGGTGTGGCTGAGATGTCCGTGAGGGCCACCTTGAGGGAATCTGATTACCACAAGGTGGCCCT
>NZ_JBSHAM010000175.1:0-9535 GCF_053611505.1 Amycolatopsis sp. NPDC054798
GAAGCCAAAATTGCGGGAGGAGGGTGCTTGTCAAGGCATCTTTCCCGCCTTGACAAGCACCCTCCTCCCGTCATCACAATCGGCTTCGGGGTGCCTCCAACTCACCGGACGCAATGTCGCCGCCAGGCGACGAGCCGTCCCCTCACCGCCCAGGAAACCGCCGCAACAGCTTCATGCTCACCGTCATCCCCCGAGCCCACAACGCCCCCGGCACCCCCTTCGGCGGCCGCAACCCCAGCCCCCGCTGCACCGCGATCGCCTGCGCCTCCGTGTACTTCAACAACCCCTCCGCCCCATTCCTCCGCCCAGCCCCGGACTCCTTCATCCCACCCATCGGCACGCCGACAGTCCCGAACGTCGCCGCATACCCCTCATTGACATTCACCGTCCCCGCCTTCAACCGAGCACCGACCTCCCACCCGGCCCGCCCATTCCGGGTCCACACACTCGCGTTCAACCCAAACGGCGTGTCATTAGCCCGCTCAATCGCATCGTTAACGTCACTGAACCCGTAAACCGAAACCACCGGCCCAAACGTCTCCGAAGCAAACGGCGTCATCCCCGGCCGAACATCCGTCAGCACGGTCGGCTCGTAAAACAACGGCCCAAGATCCGGCCGAGCCCGCCCGCCGGTCAACACCCGGGCCCCCTTCGCCCGAGCGTCCTCCACATGCGCCGACACAGTCTCCAACTGGCTCCGAGACGTCAACGACCCCATCCCAGCGTGGTAATCCAGCGACCCGCCCAACCGCAACGCCGCCGTCCGAGCCACAAACTCCCGGGTGAACTCCTCACGAACACTCTCGTGCACGTAAATCCGCTCCACCGACACGCACAACTGCCCAGCCGACGAGAAACACGCCGTAACCGCCCCCGCCGCGGCCTTGGCGATATCCGCGTCCGGCAACACGATCATCGGATTCTTCCCGCCCAGCTCCAGCGAATAACTGGTAAGCCGCTGCGCGATCCGCCCCGCCAGCTCCTTGCCGGTCGGCGTTGACCCGGTGAAGCACAGGTAATCGCACTCCTCCAGCAACGCGTCGCCGATCTGCGACCCCCGCCCCAGCACGATCTGCCACAACCCCGCGGGCAGCCCAGCCTCTTCGGCCAGCTCCTGCAGCCACAACGCGGACAACGCGGTCTGGTTGTCGGGCTTCTGCACCACCGCGTTCCCGGCGACAAGCGCGGGAAAAACATCCATCGCGGTCAAAGCGAGCGGATAGTTCCACGGCGAGATGATTCCGACGACCCCCTTGGGATGCCGCAGTTCACCCGCCCGCGTCAGCCCCGGGATCACCCCGGGCGCGCGCCGCGGCGACAGGATCTTCGCGCTGTGCTTGCCGTAGTAAGCCGCGACGAGCACCGTAGCGCTGACCTCGTCGAACGCGTCGATCCGAGCCTTCCCGGCTTCCACCTGGACGAGGTCCAACACTTCCGCCTGCCGCGCGAGCACCAGGTCGTGCAGCCGCAGGAGGAATTGCTGCCGCCGGGTTACCGGCAGTGCCGCCCACTCGCGCTGCGCCTCGCGCGCGGAGGCGAACGCGGCGCGCACTTCGGCGTCGTCGGCCTGGGGGAGAGAGGCGATCGGCTGTCCGGTGAACGGCGCGGTCATCTGCACCGGCGCGTTGTCGGCGCCGCCGGTCACGCGGGCCACGAGCGCGGCGGCGCGGGCCGCGGACGGAGCGCCCGCCACGCCGCCGACGGTCGCGGGCAGGGGCTGGCCGGTGAGGTTCGCCGGGGTCGTACTCGTCATCGAGCGCACCTTCTTCCGTGCGGGGCCGGGTGTTACCGACGAGTACACCATACCGGCGGTATGGACACTAGTCGCCCGAATACAGCAGCACGGCGATCCGCTTCCACTCCTCCAGCAGCTGACGGCGCCGGCGCGGGTCGCCGCCCAGTTCGGCGTCGAGGGCGAGGCCTCGGGTGAGGTTCACAGTGAGCCAGAACAGCATCTCCGCACGCTCTTTCGGCAGGTCGCCGGCGACTTCGCTGATGTGCCCCAGCGTCGCCCGGCCGAGCGCGCGGTCGACCGGGCGGATCGCCGCGCGCAGTTCCGGGTCGGTGCGGGCGGCCACCCACAGCTCGGTGACGGCGGTAGAGAGCGTGCCCGAATAGCCCTCCCAGAGCAGGTCGATCGCCGCCGCGACGCCCGACGCGCCGCCCGGCAGCGAGCCGAGCGAGGCGGCGAGCTGGGTGCGCAGCTTCGTGGTGAGGTGCTCGACCGCGGCCGCCATCAGCTCCGCTTTCGTGGCGAAGTAGTGCTGCACCGCGCCCTTCGAGACGCCTGCGCGGGTGCAGATCTCCTGCACCGACGCTCGGGAGTACCCGATCTCGACCAGGCAATCGATCGTCGCGTCCAGCAGAGCGGTGCGCGTCTGCTCGCGGCGTTCGGCCTGGGTGCGGTGTCCCCTGGCGACCTCGGTCATCGCGGCTCCTGCTTTACGTACCGGACGGATGGGATGTACATTCCGCTCAGAACTTACCTGCCAAGCGTCATGTTTTCCAGTTCGCGGGAGGCGTAGCCGTGCCGTTGCAGATCCAGAAGAGCTCGTGGAGCACCACCGAACTCGAAGACCTCCGGGAGCTGGCCCGGTCTTTCCTGCAGAAGGAATTCGTGCCGAACCAGGAGCGCTGGGCGGCGGAGAAGAAGCTCGACCGGGAGATCTGGACCAAGGCGGGCGAACTCGGCCTGCTGTGCCTGTCGATCCCGGAGGAGTACGGCGGGGGCGGCGGCACTTTCGCGCACGAAGCGGTGCTGTACGAGGAGCAGGCCCGCGCCGGGGACAGCGCGTGGGGCGTCACCGTCCACAGTGGAATCGTCGCGCACTACATCCTGGCGTACGCGTCGGAAGAGAAGAAGCGCGAGTGGCTGCCGAAAATGGCCACCGGCGAGATGGTCGGCGCGGTCGCGATGACCGAGCCCGGCACTGGTTCAGACCTGCAGAACATCAAGACCCGCGCGGTCCGCGACGGCGACCACTACGTGATCAACGGCGCGAAAACGTTCATCACCAACGGTTTCCACTCCGACCTCGTCGTGGTCGCGTGCAAGACCGACCCGGACGCCGGCGCGCAAGGCGTGTCGCTGATCGTGGTCGAGACCGACACCCCGGGCTTCCGCCGCGGCCGTGTGCTCGACAAGGTCGGGCTCAAGGGCCAGGACACCGCCGAACTGTTCTTCGACGACGTCCGCGTGCCCGCCGCGAACCTGCTCGGCGACGCCGAGGGCCAGGGCTTCATCCAGCTGATGCTGCAGCTGCCGCAGGAGCGGCTGATCATCGCCGTGACCGCGGTGGCCGGGCTGGAAGCCGCGGTGAACCTGACCATCGACTACACCAAGGAACGCACGGCGTTCGGCCGTCCGATCTTCAACTTCCAGAACACGAAGTTCAAGCTCGCCGAGGCGGCGACGGAAGCCGCGGTGTCGCGCGCGTTCCTCGACCAGTGCATCGAACGGCATCTGCGCGGCGAACTCGACGTGCAGGGCGCGGCGATGGCGAAACTGTGGACCACCGAGCGGGTGAACAAGGTCGTGGACGACTGCCTGCAGTTGTTCGGCGGCTACGGCTACATGACCGAGTACCCCATCGCGCGCGCCTGGGCGGACGTGCGGATCTCGCGGATCTTCGGCGGCACCAGCGAGATCATGAAGGAAATCATTTCCCGCACGCTCTGAAACCCCCGCTGCGAAAGGACATTCCTGTGAAGCAAGGTCCGCTCGCCGGGCTGCGGGTCGTGGAGCTGGCCGGGCTCGCGCCGGCTCCGTTCGCCTGCATGATCCTGGCCGACCTCGGCGCCGACGTGATCCGCGTCGACCGCGCCACCCCGGGCGCCGACGTGCTCGCCATCCCGAACGATCCGCTCGCCCGGGGCAGGCGCTCGGTCGGCGTGAACACGAAAACGCCCGAGGGCGTCGAGCTGGTGCTGAAGCTGGCCGACCGCGCCGACGTGCTCATCGAGGGCTTCCGTCCCGGGGTCGCGGAGCGGATGGGCATCGGCCCGGAGCAGGTGCACGCGCGCAACCCGCGGCTCGTGTACGGCCGGATGACCGGCTGGGGCCAGGACGGTCCGCTCGCGTCGGCGGCCGGGCACGACATCAACTACATCGGCGTCGCCGGCGCGCTCGACCCGATCGGCCGCGCCGGCGAACGCCCGGTGCCGCCGCTCAACCTGGTCGGCGACTTCGGCGGGGGCGGCCTGATGCTCGCGATGGGCGTGCTGGCCGCGCTGCACGAGCGCACGACGTCCGGACGCGGCCAGGTCGTGGACGCGTCGATGGTGGAAGGCGCCGCGCTGCTGACCACGAGCCTGCACGGGATGCGCGCGGCGGGCGTATGGCCGGGGGAGCGCGGCGAGAACCTTCTCGACGGCGGTGCCCCGTTCTACGACACCTACGAGACCGCGGACGGCAAGTACGTCGCCATCGGCGCGATCGAGATGCGGTTCTGGGCCGATCTCGTCAAGGTCCTCGGCTTGGAGAACGAAGACCTGCCGATGCACGTGGACCAGAGCCAGTGGCCGCGGCTGCGCAAAATCCTGGCGGAGGCGGTCGGCCGGTTCACCCGCGACGAACTGGTCGCGCGGGCCGAGGGCACCGACGCGTGCCTCACCGCGGTGCTGTCGCCGTGGGAAGCCGCCGGACATCCGCAGAACGCGGCGCGCGGGACGTTCGTGGACATCGGCGGCACGATGCAGCCCGCCCCGGCCCCGCGATTCGACCGGACGCCCGCCGCCACGCCGGAAGCGCCGCACGAGAAGGGCTCGGACACCGCGGAAGTGCTGGCGGAACTGGGTTACGACGCCGAGGGCGTCGCGGCGCTGAAGGAGGCCGGAGCGATCGCCTGAGCGCTCACAGCGGCAGATCGGAGCGGATCACCGAGTAGAGAATGTGATCGCGCCACTGCCCGTCGCGGAAGTCGAACCCGCGGAGGACTCCTTCGCGGGTGAACCCGGCCTTCTCCAGCGAACGCTGCCCGGCCCGGTTTCCGGCCTCCGTGCTGGCCTCGACGCGGTTGAACTGCGTGTGCGCGAACAGGTACTGCACGAGCTGCCGCTGCGCCTGCGCGCCGAGGCCGTGCCCGCGCGCCTCCGGCAGCAGGACCATGCCGATGTTCCAGCAGTAGGTGTGCGGGCCGGTCCGCGTGCGATGCCACGACACGAGCCCGAGCGGACGTTCGTCGAGCGTGGGGACGAGCATGCCGTTGTCGGTGGTCAGCATGCCGTTTTCGCGCCAGAGCCGGCGGAGGTAGCCGGGATCGTGCCAGCCGAACCACTGGTGCTCGCCGACCGTTTCCGGGTCGTTGGTCAGCGACTCCAGCAGACCGAGGTCGGACTCGCGCACCGGGCGGAGAGTCACTGCGCCGTCGTCCATCGCCGGAGCGTACCGGGGGCGCTGCCTGGCCCCGGCTCACCCGATGGTGACCGGGGTCACCCGGCCGTGAGCTTTCTGGCTGGATCCGGGCCTGCGACGGGCCATTACGGCGCGTCGTCACTAGAGTGGGAGCCGACTCTGCCGAGGCGGGGCCGGCGTCCGACCGGGCGCCGGAGGAGCGGAGGGGGACGGAACCATGTCGAGCGGCCTGAAGAAGATCGTCGTCGTCGGAGTGGTCGCGCTCGTGCTGTTCTTCCTGATCACGCAGCCCACCAACTCCGCGGCCTTCGTGCACCGCGTGCTCGGCTGGCTCAAGGACGGCGCCGAAGCGATCGTCACCTTCTTCAAGAGCCTCTTCGCCTGACCCCGGGTTTTCCTCCCGCCGGGCCGCTTTCGCGCGCCGTCCGGCCAACTAGTCACGCATTGTCACCGGATCCCGGGATTCGGGCACTTCGCTCGACCATCCGGGTGGATTGGCCCCTGAAACCGCCTGGTCACGGAATTTCCGGGGTCCGGGGTATGGCGGAGAAAGCGGGTGCCGCCCTACGGTGCTCACATTGCGTGATCAGCCGGTTCTCCGGGTCCCCCGGGAACCGGGTCACGGCCGGTTTTCCAGCCCGGTCACGCGTGGGGTGCCAGTCGTGGACGCGCAACGGGGCAGGCGGTCGAATGCCTGCCCGTCGGGGACCGATGAGGAGGCAGGGATGACCGGAGATCCCGGAGTTGAAGCGCTGATCCGGCAGTGGTCGGCCGAGCGCGAGAAGACCCCTGAGGAGCAGGAGGTCGACCGCATCGCCTCGGCCTGGCTGGCCGACGCGCCGGCCGCTCCGCCCGGCATTCCCGGCCAGCGCGCCCGGTCCGGACCCGCCCGCTGGGCCCCGGTCGAGGCCGCCGACCCCGGCTACCTCGACGCGATGCGCGCCCGGCTGCCGGAGGTCCCGGAAGAACTGCTCGTCGCCGCCGCCGGCTGGTGGCAGATGGTCGGCGACGTCGCCGAAGCGCAGCAGTGGTGGGACGCCGGCATCAGCCCGCTGGACCAGCGGGCCCTGGACTACCGGGCGGCCGGTCTCGCGCCGTCCGATCTGGCGCGCCGGCTCGGCCCGATGACGGTGCTGCAGCACCTCCGCCGCGGCAGCGCGCCCGCGTGGTGCGTCGCGCGGCTGGCTCGGCAGCAGAAGCCTGCCTGACCGTTTCGCTGCACCGCCCGCGGATGAGCGGGCGGCTGGCTCTTGCGCAGCCTGACCTCTTCGTCGTGGCTGCGCGAGGTGTGCGGAAAAAGCCTTTTTGACAGCTGTGTTGCCTGGCCGGCGAATCGGCCAGGCAGCACGGCGAACTGGTCTTCTTCGGCTGGCCAGGCGTGGAATCTCTCTCCCTTCTGGACAGGGTCGCCAAGGTTTGGCGCGGCTGCGGACCAGGGGGAGACCGGATGGCTATTGCTGACCTGGCGGCTTGGCGTCGCGAACTGCTGAGCGTCTGCGCTCTTGAGATCGACGACGCCGCTCAGGAAGAAACCGAGCGCCGGTACCACCGTTACGTGGAACTGGCCGACCTGGTCGGCGGCGATGAAGGACCCACAGCGGTCCATGCTCTGATCGCGTCGCTGAGCGCCGAAGAGGACTACGGCGCGCACCAGGCGGCGTACGGAGCTTTGGAGAGATTCCCGCCCGGCGATCTCGTCGCAGGCACCGTACTGGCGGCCGCTGACCTCCTCGCCCTCCCTCGAGACAACAGCGGTCAGGTGCTCCAGCTGCTCACTCTGGTGGCCGCTCCCTCGGACCTCGAGGATTTCCAGCGCGGCTCAAGCACGTGGGAATCAGGTCTGCGGCACCGCCTGAGCAGCCTCATCCGCGACCACGAGCAGGACGAATGGCTCGCGGACGAGCGGTCCGCGGGCAAACTCCGGGTCGCGTCTTCCTGAGTGCCCGGACCGCCCGCCAGGGCTTTGTGCGGTGCCGGCCGTCCACCTGACGGGACCGCGTTACCCGGCTGGGTGAACCGGCGTGGCGGGGGCCATGGCGATGCGGGCGTAACGCTAACCTGCGCGGGCTCGTTGTGTGTTGCGAACCCCAAGCCATGCTGGAGGACCGGAGTTTCGTGCCCGCCACCGGACAGACCCCCGACACCGCGCGGACCGGGGACGAGACCGCGGCCCCCGCTGCCGCCCCCTCGCCCGCCCGTCGCGGCCATGGCACCGCGCTCGCGGTGCGGCTCGCTGTCGTCGTCGCGGTGCTCGCGGTCGCGGGCGGCGGGGTCTGGATCGTCACCAGGGCGGCCGCCCCGGAAGCCAGTCCCACCACGACGGACATCCCGGCGCTGAGCGTCAAGGCGGTCGACGTCAAGCCCGGTTCGATCGCGCCGGTCAACGCCGTCGTCGCGGGCGGGGCGGCGGACCAGGGGACCGCGCCGCAGTCGGCGCGCCCGACCGGCGGCGATCCGCTGCAGGGCTGGGCGGACAAGGTCGCGCCGGCCACCGGCATCCCGGCCAGGGCGGTGCGCGCGTACGGCAACGCGGAACTCGCGATGCGCGAGGTCGACCGCGGCTGCCACATCTCGTGGGCGACGCTCGCCGGCATCGGCCGCATCGAGTCCAACCACGGCCAGTACGGCGGAGCGGTCCTCGGCGCGGACGGCCGCCCGTCGAAGCCGATCGTCGGCGTTCCGCTCGACGGTTCCTCCGGCGTCCGCGCGATCAGCGACACCGACGGCGGCCAGCTCGACGGCGACCCGGTCGCGGACCGCGCGGTCGGCCCCATGCAGTTCATCCCGGGCACCTGGCGGAAGTGGGCGTCGGACGCCACCGGCGACGGCCGCGCCGACCCGCAGCAAATCGACGACGCCGCCCTCACCGCGGCCCGCTACCTGTGCGCGGGCGGTCGCGACATGGCCAGCCCGGCCGGCTGGTGGGCGGGGATCCTGTCGTACAACAACTCGACGGAGTACGCGCAGAAGGTGTTCGGCCTGGCCGACGGTTATGCGAAGGCGGCGCAGAAGGTGCAGGCGGGCTGACCCCCCGGGTCTCGCTCGGCCGATAGCGCCCCCAATGCCACATTGGGTGCGTCCGACGCACCCAATGTGGCGTTCGGTGCGTGGCATGCACCCAATGTGGCATTGGGGCGTTTTGCCGCACCGGCTGCCTGGCTGAGCTGCGGAACCACCCGATGCGGCGGCACGCACGGGCGAAGACCCAGCACCGCCTCCGGGGCGGAGACGGCGGCGAGCCGAGACCCGAGCCTGCGGCGAATCCGGCGGCGAGCGCGGGGTGGGGCCCCGGTCACGACCTCGCCGCCTCTCAGCAACGCTCGCCCAGGCCAGTGCTAGCGTCGATACCGTGCCTGCAGATCCCGGCCCGGCCGTGTCCCCGCTCGGGCGCCGGCTCATGATCGTCGCCACGAGCGTCGTGAGCCTGGCGTTGTGCTGCGGGCTGGCCTGGTGGCAGTGGGACCGGTTCACGTCCGCCACCGGCACCTTCCAGAACCTCGGCTACGTCCTGCAATGGCCGCTTTTCGGGCTTTTCCCCGCGTTCATGTTCTGGCGCATCAAGAAGCTGCGCGAACGCGAAGAGGCAGCCGCCGAAAAGCCGGAGCCCGCGCCGGCCCCGGTGCGCGTGCCCGCCCCGCGACCGGCCGCGGCGCCCGCCGAAGAGGACGACGAACTCGCCGCCTACAACCGCTACCTGCGCGAGCTCAACGCCCGCGACCAGCAGTCCTGAAACACCCGCGGAAGTGAGGACGCTCCCATGACGACCAGCACCGACGGTGCCGCCCCGACTCGCCAGGCGAAGGTGTCCGGGTCGCTGACCCGGTTCCGCGCCAGCGCGTACGTGACCGGCGTCGGCCTGCTCGCCCTCTGCGCCACCATGATCATCGAGTACGGCTTCGGCAACGCCACGCCCGCTCAGGTGTACTCGCCGATCCACGGCGTGCTCTACATGATCTACCTGGTGCTCACCATCGACCTGGCGATCAAGGCCCGCTGGTCGATCAAGAGCACCGTCCTGGTCCTGCTGGCCGGGTGCGTCCCGTTCGTGTCGTTCGTCGTCGAGCGCCGGGTGACGCACCGGGTGCAGGCCGGGCGCGAGGTTTTCTGAGCGGCAAAAGCGGTAAAAGCACGGAAAAAGCCGCGGCCCCCGGGCCGTAGCGGGGCCGGGGGGTTTTCGCGGGC
>NZ_JBSHAM010000176.1:0-1707 GCF_053611505.1 Amycolatopsis sp. NPDC054798
GAGGGAATCTGATTCCCTCAAGGAGCCCTTCACGGACAACTGCGGACGTGGGTCAGGCGCTGCAGCTGAGCTGCCGCCCCTCCCCCGACACCGCTTTCTCGGCGACCACGTGCCCGTCCACCCGGATCCGGCACAGCAGCGCCCCGGCGCTCTGCGCGACCAGGCTGCTGAACACCGCCTGCCCGGCGGGAGCCGTCCGCTGCACGGTCACCGACCAGGGCAGCTGCACCTCGGCCTGTTGTTCGAGGTCGCCGCCGGTCGCGACGTAGGTGAGGTTGTGCGCGACGTCCCCGCCGGTCAGTTCGTAGACGACCGTGCGGGTCACCTCGCGGGCGACCGCCGGTTCGACGGTCACCGACGGCACCGACGCGGCCGGAGCGGGCCGGCCCGGATTCGCTTTCGGCATGACGTACCACGCGACAGTGACCGCGACGGCGATGACGCCGACCACGACCACCGCGCTTCCGAGCGGCCGCAGCCTGCCCGTATCCCCCCGGTCCGCCGTGGGCCGGGTCGCGCCAGGAACACCCATGGAGAGGTCTTCTCTTCTCGAGCGCACTTCCCGCGAGTGCGACGTCTGGTTCTTCGCCAGACCGTTACACGGCGTTAGCCAACCCGGGAAAATCAGCTTCTTATCACCCTGTTGGGGGTAGCAGGGGTTCGCTCAAGGGTACGGTCACCACGCACGATGCCGCTTACGCTCGGACCATCCCCTCGCGACGCAGGGTGATCAGTCGACCAGTCCGGCGTCGGCCAGCATCCGCAGCACGCGCTGTCCGGCGGGCGGGCAGGCGGCGGCGTCCGCGGAGCGCAGCCAGGCTGCTTCGGCGATCTCGGCCGACGGCTCCGGTTCGCCGGTGTGGTCGGCGGTGTAGCAGGTCATCCGGACGCGGCGGCCGTCGGCGAATCCGTCGGCCTGCTCGTCGAGCAGCGCGAAGAACCGGAAGCTGAGCGGGTCGAGCGCGACGCCGAGTTCCTCGCGGATCTCCCGGCACAGCCCTTCGACGTCGCCCTCGCCGGGTTCGCGCTTGCCGCCGGGAAGATAGAACTTTTCCTTGCCGGTCGTGCGGACGGACAGCAGCCGCCGGTCCCGCACGTGGACCCAGGCCAAAGCGTCGATCGGGGTCATGCGCGCATTCTGTCGTACCCGCGAGGCATGATCGCGGGGTGTACTGCGAAAGCCCGCCGCCGGACCCGCTGCGCCGCTTCGTGCGGTGCCGCTGGGAGTCGGTCGAGCGCGGGCCGAAGCGGATCGTCCCGGACGGCTGCGTAGATCTCGTCGCGGGCGGCGGCGAGGTGTTCGTCGCGGGGCCGGACACGGCGGCGTGGACGTCGGTGTTCCCGCCCGGCGCGCGGGTGCGCGGCCTGCGCTTCGAGCCGGGCGCTGCGGCCGCGATGCTCGGCGTGGGCGCGGACGAACTGCGCGACAGCCGGGTTTCGCTCGCGGACCTGTGGAACCACCGCGGCGCGACGCTCGCCGATGAAATCCTCAGCGGCCGCGACCTCGCCGATGCGATGGCGGACGTCGCGGCGGACCAGGCGGTCGCGGCGGATCCAGTCGTGGAGCGGATACTGGCGCAGCTCGCCGCCGAGACTGCCCGGGAGGTCGAGACTCCGGGCCAGCACTTCGCGCAGCGCCCGGCCGGTGCGGATCACCGGCACGGAGGACCCGCGGTCGTCCCGCCCCCAGCGAAACCGGGCCCCACC
>NZ_JBSHAM010000176.1:1717-9409 GCF_053611505.1 Amycolatopsis sp. NPDC054798
ACGCGGGCCGGAGCGAACGGCAAGCGCGTCGGCTGTTCACCCTCGCGGTCGGCTACGGACCGGCCACCTACCGGCGAATCCTGCGCTTCCAACGAGCCATCGCGCTCGCCCCCGCCACCGCGACCCTCGCCGACCTGGCCGTAGCCGCGGGGTACGCCGACCAGCCGCACCTCACCCGCGAATGCCGCGCGCTCACCGGCCTCACCCCGGGCGCCTACTTCGCCAAGTAACTCACTCGGCCGCCAGATCCTGTTGCCGCGCAAGGAAATGCGCGGTCTCCGCGGTCGCCGGGTACAGCGCGCGGTAGTGCGCGTAAAACTCGTCGTACTGGTCCGCGCGGGCCGGATCCGGCTGGATCACCTCGGCGACCGGGTTCCACGCCTCGATGTCCGGCTCCAGCCCGACCGCCACCGCCGCCAGATACGCGTCCCCGAAACACGCGCCGACGGTTTCCGTCGGGAGATGCTGCGGCGTCCGGGTCACGTCGCTCACGATGCCGGTCCACACGCGGCCCTGCGTACCGCCGCCGACCGCCACCAGCCGGCGCGCGGGCGAGCCCATCGCGGAGAGGTTGTGCCGAACCCCGTAAGCCGTCCCCTCCAGGGCCGCGCGGTACAGCTCCGCCCGGCCGTGCGAGGTGGTCAGCCCGGCGATCACCCCGCGGGCCAGCGGATCCGGCACCGGAGTCCGCTCGCCCGCGAAGTACGGCAGCATCAGCAGCCCGCGGCTTCCGGCCGGGACCTCGCCCGCCGAAGCGACGAGTCCGGCGAAATCGCCGTCGAAGAGTTCCCGCAGCCAGTCGGTGATCGCGCCGGACGTCGCCATTCCGGCGGCCAGCGAGTAGCTGCCCGGGAAGACCCCGCGCGTCGCCCACAGCCCGGACACCGGCCGGGCCTCGGCGACCGCCTGCACGAGGAACATCGTGGTGCCGTACATGACCATCGTGTCGCCGGGGTCGCGCACGCCCGCGCTGGCCGCTTCGGCCCACGCGTCGATCGTGCCGCAGGTGACCGGCAGCCCGGCGGGCAATCCGGTCTCGGCGGCGGCTTCGGCGGTGACCGTTCCGGCCACCTCGGTCGGCCAGGCGAGCCTCGGCAGGTCGATCCCGGGCGCGACGAGCGCGGCCCAGTCCTCCGCCCAGCCGCCCGCGCGCAGGTCGTACATCGGGTCGCACTGGCTGGCCGAATGGTGGTCGAGCACGTATTCGCCGGTCAGCCGCTGCACGAGGTAGGAACTCGCCATCAGGAACTGCCGGGCCCGCGCCGCGACTTCCGGCTCGTGCCGGTACAGCCACCGCCACTTCGGGCCGACCGCTTGGCTCGACAGCGCGCTCCCGCAGCGCTCCACAATGGACTCTTCGCCGAGTTCGGCGGTCAGCTCGGCGATTTCCGCGCCGGCCCGGGTGTCGACGCCGTACAGGATCGCCGGGCGCAGCGGGCGGCCGCCGGCGTCGGCGGGCAGCAGCACCGGGCCGATGCCGCTCACCGCGAGCCCGGCCGGTTTCCCGCCGCCGGCCAGCAATTCGCGCACCAGGTCCGCGAACCCGGCCCACCACACGGTCTCGGCGTCGTGCTCGAACCAGCCCGGCCGCGGGCGGGAGGTGCTGTGCGGGCGGGCGGCGCGCGCCAGTACAGTGCCGTCCGCACCTACGAGGACGCCTTTCGAACTGGACGTGCCGATGTCGATGCCGAGCAACGGGCCCGGTTGCATCGCAGCACCCCCGGCAATCGGACGGTAAACGATTACCGGGAAGGTATTCTGCGCTCACCGGGGTGTCAAGGAAGCCAGGACGAGGAGGCTCGGTGGCCACGATCAGCGACGTCGCCGCCAGGGCAGGCGTCTCGACCGCCACGGTGTCGCGCACACTGAACGGGAAGTCCACAGTGGATCCCGAGCTGGCCGCCCGGGTGCTCCAGGCCGCCGAGGAACTCGGCTACCACCCGAACGGACTAGCCCGGAACCTGCGCCGCCAGGAGACCGCGGTGCTCGCGCTGATCATCTCCGACGTCGAGAACCCGTTCTTCACCTCGATCGCGCGCGGGGTCGAGGACCTCGCGCAGGTGTCGGGGTATTCGGTCGTGCTCTGCAACTCCGACGAGAACGAGGACAAGGAACGCCGGTACCTCGACGTCGCGCTGCAGGAACGCGTCGCGGGCGTGCTGCTCTCCCCGACCGGCCCGGCCACGAACGTCACCCGCCTGCGCCGGCTCGGCACGCCGGTGGTCGCGGTCGACCGGCCGCTGCCCGGCACCGACGGCGACCAGGTGCTCGTCGACACCCGCCGCGCCGCCCGGCAGGCGACCCGGCACCTCGTCGCGAACGGCTACCGGCGGGTGGCGTGCCTGACCGGGCCGTCCGGCGTGCGCACCGCCGACGACCGGCTGTGCGGCTATTTCGACGCCGTCGGCGAGGAGAACGCGATCTACCGCCGCGCCGAATACCGCTCGGAAGGCGCCCGCCGCGCCGCCGGCGACCTGCTGGACCAGCCGGTGCCGCCGGACGCGCTGCTCGTCGCCAACAGCACGATGGCGATCGGGGTCCTGGAGGCGCTCGCGGAGCGGGACCTGCGGTCCGGGCGCGACGTCGGCATCGTCTCGTTCGACGACGCCCCGTGGACGACCTTGATCGACCCGCCGCTGACGGTCGTGGCGCAGCCCGCCTACGAGATCGGCCGGGTCGCCGCGCAGCTGCTGCTGGCCCGCATCGCCGACAGCACCCGCGAGCCGGTCACCACGACCCTGGACGCGCAGCTGATCGAACGGCGGAGCTCGCACCGCTGACCGCCCGCCGGGCAGCGCGGCGCTTCCGGAGGGAAACGACGTGCCTGGGGGCCCGGCGGAGATCCGCCGAGCCGCCAGGCACGCCCCACCCCCTGTCCCCCCAGCTTCCGCCGCGGACGGCGGAGCACGGGCCGCACCCGAGGGCGGGAAACCGATTACTCGTTCGCAACGTAAATCCGGGGTCCGGGAGTGTCAAGCACACGAAAGCCTGGACAAGCGACCCGGTGCGGGGCAGACTGGCCCGAACTCGCCTACGCATCGTGTTTACTTCTGTGCGATGCGTGGCGATCTTTGGTGAATTCACCCACAAAACGGCGAGAAACCGCACGAACCCGCACACACGCGCTACGCTGAGCGTATGTCGATAGCCCTCGAGAACGTTCTCGCCAGAGCCGGCCTCAAAGCCGACGCGAACGAGTTTCTCACGCTCGTGGAGGACGCCGCCCGCCGGCTGTCGCCGCCGAATCCCGACCCCTCGCACTACTTCTCCCCCGATCAGCGGGCCGCGCTCGCCGACGCCGGCCTCGACCTGAGCCCGCGCGGCGAGGGGGAACCGGACTTCCGCGCGCGCACCGTCGCCGCGCACGCCGTGCTCGCCGATTCCGCGCTGTCGGTCGGCCAGGCCGCCGAGATGCTGAACGTCGACGACAGCCGGATCCGCCACCGCCTCAAGGAAGGCAGGCTCACCGGCTGGAAGGACCAGGGCTGGCGGCTGCCCGCGTGGCAGTTCAACGGCGCGGGCGTGCTGCCCGGCCTCGAAACCGTGCTGCGCGCCGTCCCCGAGGACCAGCCCGCGCTGGTCGTCGCCGCGTTCATGAACACCCCGCAGTCCGACCTGGTGATCAGCGACCGGCCGGCCACGCCGCGGCAGTGGCTGCTCGCCGGCGGCGACCCCGAGCAGGTGGCCCGGCTCGTGGCCACGCTCGGCACGCCGTTCTGACCCGCTGACCTTCCCCGCCTGCGTTCGCTCCGCCCTCCGAGCGCCAGGCCCGCCCCCTGCCCCGACACAGGACGGACAACCTCCCCCGCATGGCCCGGCTCCCCTCGCCTCCGGCGCGGTCGGCTCTGGTGAAGGGGCTGGACCGCAGCCACGACGTGGTTTCGGTGCAGCCCGAGACCCGGCTGGTCCGCATCTTCACCGCGCACGGCAACCATCCGCAGCAGTGGAACACCTTCCGCTACACCGGCCCGCTCCCGCACGGCCGGTTCGACCAGCAGCCGCCCGGACGCGGCGGCCGTCCGGTCACCGACCCGGGCAACGGCGTGCTGTACTTCGGCCTGACCGTGCGCACGAGCGTCGCCGAGGTGTTCCAGACGACCTCGACGGTGGACCGCACGACGCGCGGCCCCCGCCTGGTCGTCGTGCGCCCGACACGGGTGCTGCGGCTGCTCGACCTCACCGGGCTGTGGCCGACCCGGGTCGGCGCGTCGCAGGAGATCTCCAGCGGCCCGAAAAAGATCACCCAGGCGTGGGCGCGGGCGATCCGCGGCGCGATGCCGGACCTCGACGGGCTCTGGTACCGCTCGTCGATGGACGCGGGCAAGCCCTCGCTGTGCCTGTGGGACCCGCCCGCGGGCGCGGCGCTGCCGATCGCCCCGGACGTCCTGCTTCCGCTGGACCATCCGGGGCTCGACGTGCCGCTGGGCCGGGTCTGCGAGGAGCTGAACTACACGCTGCTCAGCTGAGGTGCCGCGCCCACCAGGCCAGCACCGCCTCGAACCGCTGCACCCGGTGCCGCGGCTTGCCCGAGCGCGTCAGCTCGTGCCCCTCGCCGGGGAACAGCAGGAATTCCGTCTCGACCCCGGCCTGGCGCAGCGCGACGAACTGCCGCTGCGCCTGCTCCAGCGGGCATCGCCAGTCCTGCTCGGAATGCACCACGGCGAACGGGACCCGCACGTCCGCGGCGTAGCTGAGCGGGCTCCGGAAGCGCTGCTCCACCGGGTCCGCGCCGACGTAGTTTTCGGTGAAGTAGTAGCCGATGTCGGAGCTGCCCGCGAAGGAGTCCCACGCGTTCACCGCGCGTTCGCTCCACGCCGCGCGGAACCGGTCCGGATGCTTCGCGGCGACCCAGCTCGTCATGAACCCGCCGTAGGAACCGCCCATGATCCCGGTCCGCGACGCGTCGAGGTCCGGGCGCTCCAGTGCCTTGTCGAGCAGCGCGAGCACGTCGTCGACGTCGACCGTGCCCAGGTTGTGCACGACCGAAGTGCCGTGCGATTGCCCGTACCCGGCCGAGCCGCGCGGGTTGCCGAGCACGACCGCGAACCCGGCTGACGCGTACACCTGCGCCTCGTCGAACACCGTCCACTCCTGCTGGGCGAACGGCCCGCCGTGCACCACGCGCAGCACCGGATGCGGCCCCTCGCCCTCGGGAAGCACGAGCCAGCCGTGCACCGGGTAGCCGTCCGGCGCGGTCGTTTCCAGTTCCACGACCTCGCAGAGTCCCTTGTCCCGCAACGGCTTCGAGTAATCGGTGAGCGCGCGGGGACCGGCGGAGCCGAGCAGCACCAGCTCGCCCGCGGTGTCCAAACCGGCCACTACGGCGACGACAGTTTCGCCGTCCGCGGCGAATCCGTGGACCGCCGAGTGCCCGGCGTGCAGCACGCGCAAGTCCTCGAGCTGCGCGCCGTCGGCGTCGGCCGGGACCGCGCGCAGTTCCACCGCGCCGCGGTTGCGCACGGCGACCAGCACCTCGTCGCCGAGCGGGATTGCCGGGCCGGAGCCGATTTCGACGTCGACAGTCTCCACATCGGTCAGCCGCCGCGGTTTCCCTTGCGGCACAACGGCGTACAGGCCGGTGTTGGAGGCGACGACGACACCGTCCTCATGGGACGTGCCGTAGAAGTAGAGAGTGCCGTCCGGCCCGTACACCGGCTGATCGGCATACCCGGCACAGGCGGCGAGCACCTCGGGTTCGCCGCCGTCGACCGGGAACGCGACGAGGTCGTGCTCGCGCGTTTCGCTCCGGTCGAAGTCGTGCGGCACGGTCACCACGACGCGCTCGCCGTCCGGCGTCCAGACCGGCTGGCTGACGCTGTAGTCGCGCGGCGTCACCGCTTCCGGCTCGCCCTCCTCGAAGGTGTCGAGCACGAACAGCCGCTTCGGCCGGTCGCGCAGGAAACCGATGTTGTCGAGGCGGTAGTCGAACCGGGTGATCAGCCGCGGCGCTTCGAGTTCCGGCGTGCGGCCGTCAGCGTCTTCGGTGCCGTAACGGCCCGGCTCCGGGTCCCGCGCGGTGAACGCGAGCCAGCGCGAATCCGGGGCCCACACCGGTGCGTCCGCGCCGAGGGGCAGCGACGTGAGCTTCCGGGATTCGCCGCCGCCGGAAGGCATCACGTGCACCTGCGGGCTGCCCTCGGCGCCCTTGCCTTCCCCGGCGCGCAGGAACGCGACCCAGCGGCCGTCCGGCGAGATCGCCGGCGCGGAGTCGCGCGGACCGTGGGTCCACGGAGTTTCGCCGCCGGACAGCGAGATCCGCCGGATCGCGCTGCGGTACTGGTCGGCTTCCAGATCGGGACTGCTCACCGCGGCGAGCAGGAGGTCACCGCGCAGCGCGGGACGGCCGGGGACGGCGAGGACTTCGATGTCGGCAGGACGCATGCCGACGACCGTACCCGATCCTTAGCAAGGCAAACGACCTATTTGGCCTCTACCGCCCGCTGCTCGTCGCGCTTGGCCTTCGCCAGGCTCAGCACCGTCGTGACGGTCAGGACCACCACGATCACGCCGAGGGACATCCAGTTGCTGATGTCGAGCCAGTCCGGCGCGAGGTGGTACTCGTGCAGCGCGTGCACCACCAGCTTCGCGCCGATGAAGGCGAGGATCACCGCAAGGCCGTAGCTGAGGTAGACGAGCTTCGTGACCAGCCCGCCGAGCAGGAAGTACAGCTGCCGCAGCCCCATCAGCGCGAACGCGTTGGCGGTGAAGACCAGGAACGCCTCCTGGGTGATGCCGAAGATGGCCGGGATGGAGTCCACCGCGAACAGCAGGTCGGCCGAGCCGATCGCGACGATCACCAGCAGCATCGGGGTGATCTTGCGCTTGCCGTCTTCCTTCACCAGGTACTTGTGGCCGCGGTAGTCGTCGGTGACCGGGAACAGCTTGCGCACCCAGCGGGTGAGCGCGTTCTCGTGGTACTCCTCTTCGCCGCCGCCGTGGCCGCGCAGCATGCTGATCGCGGTCCACACGAGCACCGCGCCGAAGACGAAGAACACCCACACGAACTGGTTGATCAGCGCCGCGCCGACCGCGATGAACACGCTGCGCATGCCCAGCGCGAGCAGGATGCCGACGAGCAGCACGCGGTGCTGGTGGATCGCGGGCACCTTGAACGAGGCCATGATGACCATGAAGATGAAGAGGTTGTCGACGCTCAGCGAGTACTCGGTGATGTACCCGGTGAAGAACTGGACCCCGGGATCGTGCCCGGCGAAGAACCAGACGCCGGCGCCGAACACAACAGCGCAGCCGATGTAGAAGATCACCCAGCGCGCGGCCTCGCCTGCGGTCACCTCGTGCGGCTTGTGGTCGACGATCACCAGGTCCACGGCGATCAGCGCGAGCAGCCCGCCGACTGTCGCGAACCACAGCCACAGGGGGACAGTCATCTCAGAAACCTCCGGATAGTGCGCAGCAGCAACTAACCGGAGGTCTCTCCCGCCGGTGCGAAACCGGCCGACGGTGCCGGGTACTTCGGCGAATGACTCGCCGGGGTCACCGTGCTGACGACACCGCCGCGAAGGAATACTCCCCTCACAGCGCGTTCAGTCTGCCGGTTACAGGCTGCGAACGCCAGCCGAGGTTGCCCAAGTCACCGTATTGATGGCGTCGGCTTCGCCGCCGCGTGCGGGATCGCCTTCAAGCCGGCGTTGGGGATGAGCGACGGGAGGGGCCTTCGGCCTGTCCCGTCGC
>NZ_JBSHAM010000177.1:0-9301 GCF_053611505.1 Amycolatopsis sp. NPDC054798
CACAAGCCGCGGCCCCCGGAACTACCGGGGGCCGCGGCTCTTACACGGGCAAGGGTCAGGAGCCGAAGCCGATGCCGGTCAGCGACCGGACCTCCATCTCCGCGTGCTTGGACGGATCGCCCTTCGAACGGCCGACGAAGGTGCCGATCGCGCCGCACAGGAACGACACCGGGATCGACACCAGGCCCGGGTTTTTCAGCGGGAACCAGTGGAAGTCGACGCCCGAAAAGATCGAGTCCGGCGCGCCGGACACCACCGGCGAGAACAGCACCAGCACGACGCAGGCGATCAGCCCGCCGTAGATGCTCCACAGCGTCCCGGTCGTGTTGAACCGCTTCCAGAACAGCGAGTACAGCAGGGTCGACAGGTTCGCCGACGCGGCCACCGCGAGCGCGAGCGCGACGAGGAACGCGATGTTCTGGCCGTTGGCGAGGATGCCGCCGAGGATGGCGAGCACGCCGATCACGACCGCGGTCAGCCGGGCGACCCGCACCTCGTCCTCCGGTTCCGCCTTGCCGCGCTTCACGACGTTGGCGTAGACGTCGTGGGCGAAGGAGGCCGACGCGGTCAGCGTCAGCCCGGCCACCACGGCGAGGATCGTCGCGAACGCGACCGCCGAGATGACGCCGAGCAGCACCGTCCCGCCCACGTGCAGGGCCAGCAGCGGCGCGGCCGAGTTCTCGCCGCCGGGCGCGGCCTTGATCTCGTCCGGGCCGACGATCGCCGCCGCGCCGAAGCCGATCACCAGCGTGCACAGGTAGAACACGAACATGCACGCGGTCGCCCACACCACCGAGCGGCGCGCCTCGCGGGCGTTCGGCACGGTGTAGAAGCGCATCAGCACGTGCGGCAGCGAGGCGACGCCGAGCACCAGGGCCAGCGACAGCGACACGAAGTCGAGCTTCGTGGTCCCGTTGGCGCCGTAGGAACCGCCGGGGGACAGCAGGTCCTTGCCCATCGGGCTGCGGTCGGCGGCCGCGCGGAGCAGGCTCGAGAAGTTGAAGCCGTACTTGCCCATCAGGAACACGGTGATCAGCGAGGCCGCGGTGAGCAGGATGGTGGCCTTGATGATCTGCACCCAGGTGGTGCCCTTCATGCCGCCGAGCAGCACGTAGGAGATCATCACCAGCCCGACCACGGTGATCACGATCGCCTGGCCCCACTTCGAGTGGACGTCCAGCAGCAGCGCGACCAGGCCGCCCGCGCCCGCCATCTGCGCGAGCATGTAGAAGAAGGAGATCACCAGCGTCGACGTGGCCGACGCGGCGCGCACCGGACGCTGCTTCATCCGGAAGCTGAGCACGTCGCCCATCGTGAAGCGGCCGGTGTTGCGCAGCAGCTCCGCGAGCAGCAGCAGGTCGACGAGCCACGCGACGAGGAAGCCGATGGAGTAGAGGAAGCCGTCGTAGCCGTTGATCGCGATCGCTCCGGCGATGCCGAGGAACGACGCCGCGGACAGGAAGTCGCCGGACAGCGCGACACCGTTCTGCCTTCCGGTGAAGGCGCTGTCGGCGGTGTAGTAGCCGGACGTGGACGAGCGGCGGTTGCCCGCGCGGTAGACCACGAAGAGGGTGATCGCGACGAACAGCGCGAACACCCCGGTGTTGATCAACGGGTTGCTCTCCGAAGCTCCTTCGGCGAGCGAAGCGGTAGTCACTGACGGGTTCCTTCCGGGACAGCAGCGGCCTGCGCGCGGATCTCGGCGGCGCGCGGGTCCATCTCGCGGTCGGCGAAGCGGACGTACAGCGCGGTGATCGCCGCGGTGGTGACGAACTGGCCGAGGCCGAGCAGCATGCCGACGTTGACCAGGCCGAAGACCGGCGTGCTCATGAAGTCGCTCGCGTAGGCGGCGAGCACGACGTAGACGAGGTACCAGGCGAAGAACCCGATGCTCATCGGGAACACGAACCGGCGGAAGCGGCTGCGCAGCGAGCGGAACTGGGGGCTGCGCTGGATCTGCTCGTAGTCCGGGCCGCTCTTGCGGCGCCTGCCGCGCGGGGCGGCGTCGCCTCCTTCGCGGTCGAACAGCGCGGGCATCTGGCCGGTGTCCTCGGCCGCGGCGGCCGGCCCGGTGGTGCGCGCGACGTTGTGCATGGCTGCCTCCGGCAACTTGCGCGGTGGATGGCGGCGGGCATCGTTCGAGAAAGCGCCCGGATCGCCCTTGCGGACTGGGAGGCGGCCATAGTAACGACGCCGCCGGAACTCGGAAAAAGCCGGTTCGCGAGGGCACCGGAAATTCCTTTTCGGCCGGGAAATAGTGCGAAACGGCGCGTCCGGGCAGATCACGGGCTGATCACTCGGAATAGTGAGCACCCCTGTCACCGGGAGTCGCCGGGTTCGGCGCGGGTTGCGGCAGATGGCGGAGTGACGGGCCGGTCAAGATCCAATACGGTGACCGGTCGTAGCCGCCGGGCGGGGCGGCCGCTCCGCTTCGGCGAGCAGGTCGGCGTCCGGACGGGGATTCCCAGGCAGGGAAGGGAGGCTGGCAAAAATCACCGGGTCGGGCGGCGCGTCGCTGCATCTCCACAACATCGGGTTCAACTTCCGGGGGCACCCACCCGATGGGGGCACGGAGCGTAGTCCCATCGAGGGTGTCGCTTACCCTGTGTGGGCTAATCGGGTGACGGCCGGACGCCGCGGCCGAGAGCACCGGGTAACCGGAATTCCCGGGCCGGGCGATCGTTGTCGAATCCGTGGCTCCGAGTTCCCGCACTTCGACTATTTTCCCAGGTCAGCCCCCCGATGCGGAACGCAATAACGCAGGCGGCGATTGGTGTACGATTCTTTGGCCCCAGCCGCCCGCAGCGATCGATAAGGCGCAGACAAGTTGATCTCGACCACCGCCGTGCAGTCCGCAAGTTGCGTCGTGCACGTGCATAGTCCCGGGAAGCCGATCGTCTCCCGGACCGGTGCCGGATCATCCCGGTCGTGCCCGCCCCCGGTCGGACGCGCGGGCAGGCGGACCGCGGGACTTCGCTCCGGGAGCGCGAGGCGCACCGGAAGCGAGGAGAATCGCGGGAACCGCCGACGGGCCGCCACGACGCCGGACAGGGAGTCACTTTCGTGACCGTTGCAGGAGAAGGCCAAGTGCCTGTGGAGAAGCTGCTCGGCCGCCCGCCCAAGCGGTCGCGCTGGTCGTCGGGCTGGCGGGCGGCGTTGCGCTGGCGGGACTGGAGCCTGCCGGTCAAGCTGTCCGCGGTCACGCTCGTCCCCATCGTGCTCGCGCTCGTCCTCGGCATCACCGCGATCGCGGGCCAGGTCTCGCGCTCGAGCGACTACCAGCGCATCGACCGGCTCGTCGCGCTGAGCACCCAGCTGCGCGCGCTCACCGACGGGCTGCAGCGCGAACGCACCCAGACCGCCGCCCAGCTCATCGCGGGCACCTCGGGCGTCACCCCGGAACTCAAGTCCGCCCGCGCGGCCACCGACGCGGCGGTCGCGCCGTTCACCGAAGCGGCCGCGAGGGTCGGGGCCGACGGTTCGAGCGTGTCCGGCGCGGTGAACTCGGCGACCGCGCAGGTCAACGAGATCGCGGTGATCCGCCAGCAGGTCGGGGCCGGCCTGCTGAACGCGGCCGAGGCCGTCGGCGACTACAACGCCGTCACCAGCGCGCTGATCGCCGCCGACACCGCGGTGTCGGCGGGCGCGAGCGCCGACGCGCTCGGCAGCACCCCGAGCGCGCTGCACGACCTCGAAGCCGCCAAAGAACAGGTGTCGGTCACCCAGTCCCTGGTCGGCTACGGCATCTCCGCCGGCACGCTGACCCCGCAGCAGCTGAGCGACGTGCGCGACGCCGAACTGCGGTTCGACGACCGGGTCGCCGACTTCAACGCGGCCGCCACCGCGCCGCAGCGCCTCGACTTCGAGAGCACTCTCAAACCGGACACCTCCTACGACCGCAAGCGGATGCTCGGCACCGTGCTCGGCGGGCAGGGCGTCTCCACCGACGACGCGCTCAAGCGGCTTTCGGCGCAGGAGTGGAACAAGTCCTCGAACGCGGTGACCGCGCAGCTGAGCGAGGTCTCCGGCCGGATGAGCACCGACCTCACCGCGGCGTCGTCCGCGCTGGTCGAGGACGCCGGCAGCAGCGCGGGCCTGCTGGCCGTGCTGCTGTTCGCGGCGCTCGCCGCCGCCGCCGCGGTCGTGTTCGTCATCGCTCGCCAGCTGCTGCGCTCGCTGAAGGTCCTGCGGCGGTCCGCGCTGGACGTCGCGGAGAAGGACCTGCCCGAGGCAGTCCGCAACATCCAGGAGGGCCGCGCGCAGAGCGTCGAGGTCGAACCGGTGCCGGTCCAGGTGCAGGACGAGGTCGGCGAGGTCGCGCGGGCGTTCGAGAAGGTGCACAGCCAGGCGTTGAAGCTGGCGACCGAACAGGCCGCCATGCGCGCCGGCTACTCGAGCGTGTTCGTCAACCTGTCGCGGCGCAGCCAGAGCCTCGTGCAGCGGCAGCTGCAGCTGATCGAGCGGCTGGAGCGCGACGAGGAGGACGCCGACCAGCTCGCCACGCTGTTCCAGCTCGACCACCTCGCCACCCGGATGCGGCGCAACAACGAGAACCTGATGGTCCTCTCCGGCGCCGAGCCGGGCCGCCGTTCCGGGCAGCCGGTCGCCACGCATGACGTGCTGCGCGCCGCGGTGTCGGAAATCGAGCAGTACCAACGGGTTTCGGTGCAGCACCCGCCCGCGGTGAAGATCGTCGGGTTCGCCGCGAGCGACGTCCAGCGGCTCATCGCGGAGCTGCTGGACAACGCGACCGCGTTCTCCGCGCCGGAAACCCAGGTGACGGTCGCGACGCGGCTCGCCGAGGACGGTTCGCTCAACGTCGACATCCTCGACAAGGGCATCGGCATGAACGAGTACGAGGTGGTGGAGGCCAACGGCAGGCTCACCGACTCGGGCTCGGTCGACCTCGCGACCTCGCGCCGGATGGGCCTGTTCGTGGTCGGCCGCCTCGCCGGGCGCCACCGCATCGGCGTTTCGCTGCACGGCGGCAAGGACATCGTCGGCGTGCGGGCCACTGTGGTGGTGCCGCCGGAGCTGGTGATGACCGGGCTGGCCACGACGCCGGGCGACCGGTCGGAACCCGGGCAGCTGCCCGGTCCCCAGGCGAGCCTCGCCGCCCCGCCCGCCGCGCCGGGCGGGCTGCCCCGGCGGCAGCGCCCGGCGGCCAACGGATCGGCCGTGCCGGGTCTCGTCCCGCAGCAGGGCAGCAAGTCCGAGGAAACCCAGCGGTGGCCGTCGGCGGGCGACCTCGCCGGTTTCTCCGGGGACCAGGTCGCGCGTCCGCCGTCGGACCTCGAGGTGTCCGGCACCGCGCTGTTCAGCCCGATCCCGCGCGACGACGACACGCCCGCCCCGCCGCCGCCCGCGCCGAAGCTGCCGCAGACCTTCGACGTCCCGCCGCCGCGCCCGGAGGCGGAACCGGAACCGGCCGCGGAAAACCGCGACGAACGCGACGGCGAACTGCCCTCGGGCAAGGACCTCTTCTCCGCGGCCAACGCGACGACGCTGAGCGACTGGTGGAACCAGGCCGCGCAGCAGGTGCCGGAGGTCCCGCCGCCGTCCGCGGCCGAGACGACGATCGAGAACACGCCGATCTTCGACGAGATGCTGTCGGCCTGGTTCCGTTCGCCCGCGCAGCCCCCGTCCGCCGCTCCGTCCGCCTCGTCCGCGCCGGGCAAAGCCGCCGCGGAATCGGAAGCGGATTCCGAACAGCAGCAACGCAACTGGGACTTCGCGAGCGACGAGAACTGGCGGACAGTGCAGGCACTGTCCCAGGTGGAGCCGACCGCGTTCACCAAGTCGGGCCTGCCCCGGCGCCGCCGCGGCGAACAGCTCATGCCGGGCAGCGCCACGCCGGAACCAGCGACTCCCGCAGCTGAAACACAGAGCAGTGGTGTCTCTGGAGTCTCGGACCTTCCCGTTCGCGACCCTGCGGACGTGCGCGGCAGGCTGAACAGCTTCCAGCGCGGCGTGACGCGCGGACGGCAGGAGGTCCGCGGGACCTCCGGGCCGGAAACCGCTGGCAGCACTGCGGATTCCGGCACCGTGGAAACCCCGGGCGCGCCGACGTCGCAGGAGCGGGCTCGCGCCCACGACGCGGCGACCCGGCGGCGGCAGACGGTCGCGGGAGCGTTCGGCGTCCCCGCGGACCAGAACCGTCCCGGTGGAATGCCGCAGCGCACCCCGGGTTCGACCGCCCCGTCCGGCGGCACGGACGCGCCCGCCGGGTTCGGCGGACGGCCCGCGGACGCGGACTCGCCGGACGAGACGGCTCCCGTCCCGGCCGTGCCCCCGGCGTTCGACCCGGACGGCGGCTGGCCGCGCCAGGAACCCGCCGCGCGCACGGAACTGCCCGCGCCGCAACCGAACCGGACGGTCCGGCCGGACAAGCCGGACAGCCTGCCGACCCGCCGCAAGGGCGCGAGCAGCCTCCCGCCCGCCCCGCCGTCTGCCGACCCGAACCAGGTCCCGGCGGCAGTGGCCGGGCTCGAAGCCGCGGTCTCCGGAACCGGGCAGAATCCCGCGTCGCAGGCGGCACAGGCTTCGGCCAACGGCCAGACCGCGGCACCGGAGAAGACGGACAGCCCGGCTCCGGCGAACGGACCGGCTTCGGCACCGGCCGAGTCCCAGGGCACGGACCAGACCTCGTTGTGGGGCAAGCCTGCCGAGAACGCGGGCAGTGCTTCGCCGTTGACGACGTGGCGCGCCGCGCAGTCTCCGGCCGCCGCGCCGAGCCAGCCGGCGGAGAACACGGCGAAGGCCGGCACGGAGGCGGACCAGGCTCCGGCTTCGGCGCAGGGTCTGGCCGGGGGACCGGTCCAGACCGGCACGCCGTCCGGAACGACAGCGGACGCGACTCCGGCGGCGACGGCCTCGACGGCTTCGGCTCAAGGGCTTGCCGGGGGTCTCGGCCAGACCCGGACGCCGGGCCAGAACCTCCCCGGCCAGTCCGGGACTACGACGCCGGGGCAGACCGGGTTGTGGGGTCAGCCGCTGGTGCCGGGACAGGCCCCGTCGCGGCAGTCCTCCGCCGGGCCGGACACGCCGCAGACCCCGTCGGCTCCCGCCGGATCGGACGGTTCGGCAAGCCCCTCCACGACTCCCGCCGAAGGCGCCGCCGAGTGGAACTTCGGTTCCGACGAAGGATGGCGGACCGTCCAGTCGGTGTCCCAGTCGACACCCGCTTCCTTCACTTCGGCAGGATTGCCTCGGCGCCGCCGAGGAGAACAGCTTCTTCCCGGCAGCGCACCGCCGCCCGCCGGGTCGGCGAGCCCCCGTCCGTCCCGCGACGCGCACGACGTGCGCGGCCGCCTGAGCAGTTTCCAGCAGGGGATCCAGCGCGGCAGGCACCGCACCGCGCAGGCCGCTGAGAAGAACCACGAAACATTGGAGGGTGAATGACCTCGCCGAATGCGGCTCAGCCGCAGCAGAACCAGTTCGGCTGGCTGGTGAACGACTTCGCCGACCGGGTCCCCGGCGTCGCGCACGCGGTCGTCGTGTCCGCCGACGGTCTTCTGCTGACGGCCTCCAACCGGCTGCCGCTCGACCGCGCGGACCAGCTCGCCGCCGTGGCGTCCGGGCTCGTCAGCCTCACCCAGGGTGCCGCCCGCTGTTTCGAGGCGGGCGCGGTGCGCGAGACCGTCGTCGAGATGGAACTCGGCATCATGGTGCTGATGTCCATCAGCGACGGCTCCTGCCTGGCGATCCTCGCCGCGCCCAACTGCGACATCGGGCAGGTCGCCTACGAGATGACCATGCTCGTCGACCGCGTCGGCCAGATCCTGACCCCCGAGCTGCGCGCGCAGCTGCAGGGAGCCGGGGGCTCGCTGATCGGCGAACCGGTGGGATGATGGCGCGATGAGCCAGGGGTCCGGATTGTTCGGCGAAGAGCCCGGTACCGGCGGCGAGCCCCCGCGCGGGGACGAGCCCGCCGCCGGGGACGACGGCACGTTCGCCGACGTCCTCAACGGGTTCAGCCTTGATTCGGGCCGCTCGCGCAGAAAACGGAAGAAGAGCGGCAAAGAAAAGAAGGAATCCCAGTCCCCAGTGCCGCCCGCCGCGGGAGCGCACGCGGCAGCGGACCCGCCGGCGGCACCCGCGCCGCCGGCCGACCAAGGAGATGGTGTGACCTCTCTCGTCTCTCCACCGGGCAGTACGGACTCCGACGGCCCCAGACCAGGCGGGCTCTTCGACCCCGGACCGCCGAGCGGCGAGTTCTCGATGCCGTCGGCGATCGTCCGGCCCGAGCGCCACGATCGGGTGGACCCGGCCGAGGAGACGTCGATCGTGCGCCCGTACGCTCTCACCGGCGGGCGCACCCGGGCGAACTACGCGCTCGAACTGGAGACACTGATCTCCACCAAAGACCATGTCGCCGCGGGGGGCTTCCCCCAGGCGGCGGCGGAACAGATCGAGAGCATCTCGATCATGGAAGCGTGCCGGACCCCGCGTTCGGTGGCGGAGATCGCCGCGGTGCTATCCGTGCCGCTGGGGGTGGCGAGGGTGCTGATCAGCGACGCGGCCGACGCCGGCCTCGTCACCGTGCACCGGACGATCTCGGGCCAGGACGGCGCCGAAGCACACTTGATGTTGATGGAAAGGGTTTTGAGTGGACTCCGTCGGCTTTAAGGCACCGCGGGAAACCGCGCCCCCGACCATGACATCGGCGAAGATCGTGGTGGCGGGCGGCTTCGGAGCGGGCAAGACGACCTTCGTGGGTTCGGTGTCGGAAATCGTTCCGCTCACCACCGAGGCGATGATGACCGACGCCAGCCGCGGCATCGACAACCTCGACCAGACCCCGTACAAAACGACCACCACGGTCGCCATGGACTTCGGCCGGGTGTCGCTCGACGCGGACCTGATCCTGTACCTGTTCGGCACGCCCGGCCAGCAGCGATTCTGGTTCATGTGGGACGACCTCGTGCGTGGGGCTATCGGCGCGGTCGTGCTGGCCGATACCCGGCGGTTGGCGGATTCGTTCGCGCCGATCGACTTCTTCGAGGACCGCGGGCTGCCGTACATCGTCGGCGTCAATACGTTCGATGGCGTGCTGGAGCACGACATCAACGATGTGCGTGAGGCGCTGTCGATTGACGCGAGCATTCCGATTGTGCGGTGTGACGCTCGAGAGCGGGAATCGACTAAGCAGACGTTGATCACGTTGGTCGAGTACGCGATGCGGCAGTGGATTGCGTTGAGGGCGGCTAAGGCGCACCAGTAATTTTGGCGCCGGCTCCGCCGTCGCGTGCGGGATCGCCTTTAGTCGGCGTCTGGAGGGCAGTGCACCCGGCCTGGGGGC
>NZ_JBSHAM010000178.1:0-9132 GCF_053611505.1 Amycolatopsis sp. NPDC054798
ACCACCAATTGTGGCGTTCGGTGCTTACAGCCCACCAATTGTGGCATTGGGGCGGGCCGGTAGCCAAGGCCGGGGCGAGGCCCGGTGCAGAAGCGCAGCAGCACCGGGCCTCGCCTGGCCGAACCCAAAGGATCTGAGGGGCCCACCGGCAACGCGTCCAGGTGCAGCAGGTCCGAAGGGACCGGAGATCAAGCGCCGTAAGTGGCCTGCTTGACCGCGAACACGTTCCGGTTCCCCTTCCCCTCCTGCAGGGACCACAGCAGGTCCGCGTCCTTCGGGTCCTCCCAGTACGAGATGCTCTCGCCGTAGCTCACCCAGGCGTGCGTGGCCGGGCCCTCGGTCGGCGTCCAGTAGTAGAGCTGTTTCTGGGTGGAGGAGTTGAACCACCAGCGGCCGTTGTGCGAGGCGACGCCGTTGAGGTTGTACCAGGGCAGCTGCAGTGCCTGGCTCGCCGTCGTCGAGGCGGCGAACGTCGTCGCTCCGGAGGCGAACGGGAAGCGCACCGCGCGCGGCGGGCGGTTCGGGTAGTCGGTGCAGTCGGCCTTGCAGGTGAACTCGGTCATCACGATCGACTTGCTGACCCGGTCCAGCGAGATGCTCGACCAGGCCAGGTTCGTGCCGGACGTCGTGTGCGCGGCGATCGTGCCGACCTGCGGCAGGACGTAGCGGTAGTTGTGCGCGTAGTACTGGCCCCCGGAAAGGCCGATCTGGTCGGCCGTGCCGCCCGAGTTGACCTCGAGGATCTTGCGCATGTCGAAGACCCGCATGCCGCCGCCGGTGTCGGCGACGTACAGGTAGTCGCCGTACCAGGAGACGCCGCCGGCGTGGATCGGGATGTCCTTGTAGTTCGGCGAAGCGGTGGTGCCGGTGGGTTCGACGAGCAGGATCTTGCGGTACTTGTTCGGGTACGTCGCGTCCCAGTCGGCGAGCGTGATCCGGCTGCGGACCTGTTTGCCGCCGCACGCGTCGCGCGTGTACCAGCTGACCGCGACGAGCTGGTGCCCGTCGTAGTTGCCGCCGTTGTCGCCGCCGACCGCGTCGCGGCTGGTGGTGATGCCCTGCGGATAGTTGGTGCAGTCGTCGTTGTCCCCGTCGTCGAACCGGAAGCCGCCGGTGAGCCCGGCCGGTTTGAAGGTCGAGGGCAGCGGCTGGCGGTCGTGGTTCGCGTTGTCCATCACCGTGTGCACCGGCACGGTTTTCAGCTTCGACGAAAGACCGGAATAGGCCGCGTCGTACTTGTGGTAGTCCGAGGTCAGCGTGTATTCGCTGGCGGGAAGGGTGGTCGGTCCGGCCGCGGCGGACGCGGTGCTCGCGCTCGCGGTGAGCGCGGAGGCGGCGATGAGCGCCGCGCCGCATCCGGCGGTGACGCGATGACGTAAGAACATGACTCCCCCAGAAGTCTGATCGTTCGGCCGCCCCAAGGTAGGGGGTCGCCCGGCGGGCGGGCAAGCAGTTGCCGCCCAGCGAAAAGGCGCCATCCGCCGTTCGGGGCGGATGGCGCCTTTCCGGGTTCAGAACCCGATCGCGGTACAGGCGGTGGTGGTGGTCTTCGCCGGGTCGGCGATCGACGTCGCGGTCAGCCGCACGCGAGCGGTGTGCGGTGCGCCTGCCGAGCGTTTCGCGTACGCCTGGATTTGCGTCGAGCCGCCGAACTTGGCGGTCGCCAAGGCGTTCGGGAGCCGGACTTCCCAGCCGCGGGTGTCGGTGGACGCGGTCAGCCGGTAGGTGTCCTGGTCGTACGGGGCCGCCGCGCCGCGCGCCGAACCCGAGTTGGAAAGGCGGAAGTCGCAGGTGGCCAACCCGCCGTTGGTGAACGCGGGCAGTGCGGGCCACAGCCACGCGCCGCGCGCCTGCGGTCCGGTGCCGTCGAGCGACGCGACGGTGACCGTGTACGACAGCACGCCGCGGCTGTCGCGGTCGAGGTCGGTGACGAGGAACCGCAACCGGTTGGCCTCGTCGGTGTACTCGTAGCCGCCGGCCGCGCCGGTGCCCGCCTTGAACGTGGCGTCGTTGAGCTGCCGATAGTCGCCGACGGTGATCTTGACCGGCGTGCCGTCCGGGCGGACGTAGTCGGTCAGCCCGATGTCCTGCGGGTTGGCGTCCACGATCCATTCGAACGGCGCGGCGTCGCGGCTCTTGGTCTTGGCGAGCAGGACGCCGGAGTCCGGGGCGAACGAATCGGAACCCATCCGGTCGACGACTTCGACGCTGTAGTGGTCGTAGCCGCCGCCGTCGCACTTCGGGTCCTTCGCCGGATCGCACTTGGGCGAGTGGTCGCCGCCGGTGAGCGCGATCGTGACGCCCGCGTACGCGCCGGGCGCGGGCGTCGCCTCACGAGCGGTCACGCGGGCGGTGACGGGACCGGTCGTGGCGAGCTGGTTCCGGTCGAGGTTCAGTACGGATTTCGGATCGACGATGCCGAGCTTGAGCTTGTTGCGCAGCATGTGGTGCGCGCCCATCGAACCGCCTTCGCTGGCCGGGATCTGCCAGCGCGTGTGCGGGCCGCCGGGGCCGTTGAAACTGCCGCGCGACAGCATTTCCCACGGGCCGGTGTAGGACCTTCGGGGCGGGTTGCCGAACGGGTTGTTGTAGTTGTCGCCGATGCCGAGGATGTGGCTGAACTCGTGCGCGAACACGGCCTGGCCGGAGCTTTCCCCCTGGGTCGAGGATCCGTTGGCCGCGTTGGGCCAGATGCTCGCCGCCGAGGCCCACGACGTCCACGGCACGTAGCGCGTGTGCGCCCAGTTCGGATCGCCCGGTTTGCTTCCCGGCGGACCGAATTCGGCGGGCACCTTGTCCTTCTCGCCGAATTTCATCTCGCCGAATTCCTGCCACGTCGAGCTTTCGTCCTGGCCGGCGGAAAGAAAGAAGATGAAATCGAACTGGTCGGCCACCGGGCCGACGTCGGCACGCCACGCGTCGCCCGCGTCCTTGCGCAGGTCCCGGGTGCAGTCGGCGTTCGCCGGACAGTCCTCCGGTTGCATTTCCATGCCGTACTCGAAGGATTTGCCGGGCATCCGGTAGGGGCCGAACGCGGTGAGGTCGACGCCGAACCGGCCGGCGGAGTCCTCCATCCAGTATTCGTTGATGGTGTGGCCGTGGTTCAGCGGTTCGGGTTTGTTAAGGAAATCCTGGTAGTGCTGGGCGACTTTCTCGCGCGGCAGATTGCTCGCGGACGGCGACGGATTGCCGAAAACCGTCGAATGCGGCGACTTCGTGACGACGAAATCCTCGTCCGGGTAGTCGGCGAGCACGACGGCGCCCTTGAACTTGCGCACGGTCGGTTTCAGGGAGGGGTCGGCCCAGTTCGTGCCGGGGATGGCGCGGTAGTCCTGCCAGGTCATGCTCGCCTGGTCGGTCCAGTGCGCGGAGTCCAGCGGCGCGGGCCAGCCCCGGGTGAGCGGATCGGCCGCGGCGGTCCCGGCGAGCAACGCGGGAGCCAGCGCCGCGACCGCCACGACGACGGCGACGCGGCCGCGGGTGTTCCGGCTCCGGTGATTGCGGCGGGGTAAGGGGGATCTCATCCTCGCTCCTCACAGTCCGCCGGTACGCCCGGCGGTCCCGAGGCCCGACGCTAACGGTGATCGTTAGGCGCGCGAACGGAATCCACCCCGCTGCCGCACGACGAAAGTCGGGCCGGAGCAGGGCGAAGGTGCGAATGGCGCAGTGCTGGCCGACGGGTCTCGGCGCGGGGCGGGGCGGCCGTGAGGGGCCCCTTCAGGGACGCTGATTCCCTCAAGGGGCCCTTCACGGACGCTGATTCCCTCAGGGGTCCCCTCACGGACCTCGATGTGCTGAGGAGTCGCCCTCACACACACCTCCGCTGACCCAGCGCAGAGCCTTCACCGGCCCCAGGCCCCTCACCGGCCACCGCTGTCCGTGAGGGGCCCCTTCACAGACCCAGATTCCCTCAAGGGGCCCTTCACGGACTTCCCTGGCGCGGAAGGCGAAACCTCAGCCCAACCGGCGGGCAGTGACGAACCGGGCCCGCCCGCTGTAGTCCGGGTGGTCCTCGACGCCGGTCAGCACCCGCCGCGCCCGCACCAGCGCGGGCACCGCCGAACCGTGCGTGTCGTCGTGTTCGATCGCCAGGCCGCCGCCCGGGCGCAGCAGCCGCGCGCCGGCCGCGATCGCGTGCCGGATCACCGCCAGGCCGCTTTCCTCCGCGAAGACCGCGCGCGCCGGGTCGTGCTCGCCGACCTCCGGCGGGACCGGCGTGCCCTCCGGCACATAAGGCGGGTTGCACAGCACCAGGTCCACGAGACCGTCGAGTTCGGCGAACATCGTCGGGTCGGCGATGTCGCCGGAGTAGAGCCGGATCGGGGTGTTCCCGGCCGCGCTGTGCACGTCGGCGTTGTGCCGGGCCCAGGCGAGCGCCTGGGGGTCGACGTCGACCGCGTAGACCACCGCGTCCGGACGTTCGTGCGCGAGCGCCAGCGCCAGCGCGCCGGAGCCGGTGCACAGGTCGACCACCACCGGGTATTCGCGGCCCTGCAGGAACTTCACGCCCCATTCGAGCAGCAGTTCGGTCTCCGGCCGCGGGACGAACACGCCCGCGCCGACGTTGACCGTGATGTTGCCGAGCGCGGCCCAGCCGATCAGGTACTGCAGCGGGATCCGCTTGGCGCGCTGCGCGACCAGCTGCCCGATCGCCTCGATCACCGGCGGGTCGACCAGCGGCACCATCGGCAGCCTGCCCCGTTCGACGCCGAGCACGTGCGCGGCGATGAGATCCGCGTCCGACCGCGGCGATTCCACGCCCGCCTCGGTGAGGATCCGGGTGGCCTCCATGATGGCCAGGCGCAGCGGCTGCCGATTCACTGGTCGTCCTTCACTCGTCGAAGCTGCCCCCAGCGGGGGTGCTGCCCAGCGTATCGACCCCCGCCCGCGCGGGCCTCACGCCTGGCCGAGATACCCGGACAGGACTTCGCGCCGCTGGGCGAGATCCCCGATCCGGCGCTCCACTTCGGCCAGTTCCCCGCGCAGCCTGCGCACGAGGTCGGGGCACAGGTCGAGGTGCGCGGCGGGACCGCTCGCGCAGTCGAGCATCCCGGCGATCATCTCCGTGGTCAGGCCCGCGGCCAGCAGTTTGCGGATCTGCGCCACCCGGACGACCGCCTCTTCGCCGTACACGCGGTACCCGCTCGTGTTGCGCGTCGAGGCCAGCAGCCCCTGCTCGCCGTAGTAGCGCAGCAGCCGCGGCGCCACGCCGGTCCGCTGCGCGAGTTCGCCGATCAGCATCCGATTTTCCCCTGCGTCTGGCCTTCACACTGGTGTCAATCCTTAACGTCGCGAACATGACAGAACATTTCGCGCCCCTCGTCCTCGGGCAGGGTCCCGGCCTGCTGCTCGCCCACGGCGCGGGCGGCGGCGTGACGGCCAACTTCGGCCCGCTGCTGGACGATCTCGCCCGCACGCACACCGTGGTCGGAGCCGACTACCCCAACTCGGGCGGCACACTCGACGAACTGGCCGACGGCCTGGTCGCGACCGCTGTCGACGCGGGGGTCGAGAAGTTCACCGTGCTCGGCTACTCGCTCGGCACGGCCGTCGCGGTGCGCGCGGCCACCCGGCATCCCGATCGCGTGAACGGGCTCATCCTCACCGCCGGTCTCGCCCGGCCGGACGCACGGATGGAGCTGGCCCTGGACCTGTGGACGCATCTGCTGGAGGGCGATCGCACCCTGCTCGCCAAGTACCTGATGCTGGTCGCCGCCAGCGAGCCGTTCCTCTCCGCGCTCACTCCGGATCAGCTCACCGAGGCGGTCGCCGGGTTGGCCGCGTCGGTACCCGAAGCCACGGCTAAGCAGGTCGAGCTGGTCCGGTCTGTCGACACCCGGGCGGAGCTGGCGTCGATCGCGGTCCCGACGCTGGTGATCGCCACGACGCTGGACGCTCTCGTGCCGGCGCGGCATTCGCGGGAGCTGGCCGACGGCATTCCCGGCGCGGAGCTGGTCGAGATCGCGGCCGGGCACGGCATCACCGACGAAGCGCCGGACGCCTGGCTCGCCGCGATCCGGAAGGGGCTGCGATGAGCCGCCAGGTCGTCCTTCCGAACGAATCGCCCGACCTGACCCCGCGACGCCTCGCCGACCTCACGAGGCTGGCCGAGGAATTGGGCTACGAATCCGTCTGGCTGCCTGACCACGTGCTGCCGCCGGAACCGTTCGGCGAGGTCTTCGGCGGCGTGTACGAGCCGCTGGCCACACTCGCCTACCTGGCCGCGGCGACCGAACGCGTGCAGCTGGGCACGTCCGTGGTGATCGTGCCGCTGCGCGAACCGCACCTGCTGGCCAAGCAGGCCGCGACGATCGACCGGTTGTCCGGGCACCGGCTGGTGCTGGGCGTCGGCGCGGGATGGAACGAGCCGGAGTTCGCCGAGATCGGCGCGGATTTCGCCCGCCGCGGGGCAACGCTGGACGAGACGCTTTCGTTGCTGGACCAGCTTTTCACCACTGGCCGGGGCCGGTCCGGCGGGTATTTCGAACCGAGGCCGGAGGGCCGGATCCCGATTCTGGTCGGCGGGAATTCGACAGTCGCGCTGCGGCGGGCGGTTCGGGCCGGGGACCAGTGGCTCAGCGCGGGGCTCTCGCCGGGCGCTTTCGCGGAACGGGTCGCGAAGCTGGATCAGCTCGACCCGGCACGACGGATTCGGCGGATCGCCCGGCAGCAATCCACTGTGGACTTGGTGGAGGCGGTCGAGACCTACCGTGCATATCGGGAGGCTGGAGCGGACTCGGTAGCCGTGCATTTCGGGGCTGACAAAGGATACGAGGAGCGGATGACGGCGTTCGCCTCGGCGACCTCGTAAGTGCCTGTCCTGGGGAGAACGCGGCCTTCGATTCCATTGTGGACAGACCGCACGACTCGAAGGCCGCACTGGGCGCGCCGCTCAGATTGTCCGGGGTGGCACCGATTTCGGTGCTCGTCAGCCCGCCTGCGCGGCGAGCCGCTCCTCGCGGTCGGCCGCGGCCAGTGCGTCCAGGACGCCGTCCAGTTCGCCGTCGAGAACCTGGTCCAGGTTGTACGCCTTGTAGTTCACCCGGTGGTCCGAGATCCGGTTCTCCGGGAAGTTGTACGTCCGCACGCGCTCGGAGCGGTCCACCGTCCGGACCTGCGAGCGACGAGCGTCCGACGCCTTCGCGGCCGCCTCTTCCTCGGCGATCGCCTGCAGCCGCGCCTGAAGCACCTGCAGCGCCCGCGCGCGGTTCTGGATCTGCGACTTCTCGTTCTGGCACGACACGACGATCCCGGTCGGCAGGTGCGTGATCCGCACCGCCGAGTCAGTCGTGTTGACGCTCTGCCCGCCGGGGCCGGACGACCGGAACACGTCGATGCGCAGGTCGTTCGGGTCGATTTCGACCTCGACCTCCTCCGGTTCCGGGTAAATCAGCACGCCGGACGCGGACGTGTGAATCCGGCCCTGCGATTCGGTGGCGGGCACGCGCTGCACGCGGTGCACGCCGCCCTCGAACTTCAGCCTCGCCCAGACGCCTTCGACGTCCGCACTCTTGCTCTTGAGCGACAGCGTGACGTCCTTGTAGCCGCCGAGGTCCGACTCGGTCGAGTCGAGCACCTCGGCCTTCCAGTTGTGCCGTTCCGCGTAGCGCAGGTACATCCGCAGCAGATCGCCGGCGAACAGCGCGGATTCCTCGCCGCCCTCGCCGGATTTGATCTCCATGACGACGTCGGAGCCGTCGTACGGGTCGCGCGGCAGCAGCAGTTCGGTGAGTTTCGCTTCGAGCTGCGGGATTTTCGCCGTCAGCTCGTCGGCCTCGGCGGCGAACGTCGAGTCCTCGGCCGCCAGCTCCTTGGCCGCGGAAAGATCGTCGCGGGCCTGGTCCAGCTCGCGCACCGCGCGCACGACCGGGCTCAGCTCGGCGTAGCGGCGGCCCAGTTTGCGGGCCCGCGCCTGGTCGGCGTGCACCGCCGGATCGGCGAGCTCCTGTTCCAGCCGCGCGTGCTCGTCGAGCAGCCCCTTGAGCGAACTCGAATCCACTTCGCCGTCTCCCTCTCGCGAACAGGCCCGGACAGAACAACGGCGCCCACCCGGGCGTGCGGGTGGGCGCCGTTGGACAAGCTACTTGGCGTCGGTCTTCTGCTGACGCTTGCCGTAGCGCTTCTCGAACCGGGCGACCCGGCCACCGGTGTCCATGATCTTCTGCTTGCCGGTGTAGAAGGGGTGGCAGTTCGAGCAGATCTCGACGTGGATCTGACCCGACTCCTTCGTGCTGCGGGTGACGAAGCTGTTCCCGCAGTTGCACGTGACGGTCGTGGCCACGTATTCGGGGTGAATACCGCTCTTCATGGTGTCCTCTCTCGTTGGCCCCGGGTCCCCAGTGCGGGGTGAACCGGTGCCGGACTTCAGCGGGTCATTCTGCCAGACGCGCTGGCAAGGGCTTCAACACACCCCGGTGACCAGGTATTCCGCCGTCCGTCGCGACGGTGGGTAGTGAAGAACCTTCGCATTGTACGGATTTTGTACCCGCTGGCGTAATGCTGCCCGAGTTCGTGAATGACTCACTTACTGGAGGTCCGGACATGCGCACGACCGACCTGCTCACCCGGCTCGCGAAGCCGGCCGCGGCGCTCGCACTGGCCGCTTCCGCCGCGGTCTTCGCGCCTGCCGCGAACGCGTCCGGCGGGATCACGGCGGCGGATGTGAATCCCGCCGCCGGGACGTTCTCCGAACTGTCCGAGGCGAATCTCACCGGAGCCGCCGACGGCACCCCGGCCGGTGCGGTCGCTTGGTACAAGGCGCACGCCGGAAGCACCGGATGGGAGCACTACTGCGAGAAGGCCGCGGAGAACTCCTACGGCGTGACCGGGGTCTGGGCGTCCGCCAACGCGCACTGGAACGGGGCCAGCCCGAAGCACACGAGCGGGAAGCCGCCCGCCGGTTCGTTCGTCTACTGGAACATCAGCGCCTACGGCCACGTGGGAATCGCGGACGGCAACGGCGGTTTCTACGCCACCAGCGTCGGCGGCAAGATCGGCCACGGCAGCTCCACGAGCTACTTCAACAACTACCGCGGCTGGACCCCGGCCGCTGTCCCCCGCCACTGAGCTTTCTCCCCGCGCCACCTCCCCGGTGCGGGGAGAAAAGTCCGTGAAGGGCTCCTTGCGGGAATC
>NZ_JBSHAM010000179.1:0-9125 GCF_053611505.1 Amycolatopsis sp. NPDC054798
GTTAGAACCGGCGCCGGCACTCACGAGGCTGGCGGTCGCATTCCCGCGCGGGAGGCGCGGCTGGGCAGGGCTCGTGAGTGCTGATGCCGGTTAGAACCGGCATCAGCACTCACAAGCTGGTCAGGACGCACGCATCCATGCCGCAGCTAAGCCCGCCCACTGGGCGAGGCAGGCCCTCGGCCGCCGCTGCCTCCGGGGTTGCGGCCTGGTCGAGTTCGCCTCGTGAGTGTTCATGCCGGTTAGAACCGGCGCCAGCACTCACGAGCCAGCTCCGGCGGGACTTGCCCCCGAACGCGCGACACCGCCCCGGCCCTGGTGCGGGCGGAGGCGGTGCCGTGTGCGGTCAGCGTCAGGAGGCGCGGATGCCCGCCGCCGCGAAGTCGGCCAGCTGGGCGGGTTCCTTGAGGAACGCCCGGAAGCTCTGCGTGCCGCGCTGCTGGACCTCGTCGATCGACGCGCCGGACAGGCCGACGAACGGGTAGTCCGCGGGCGGGCCGGAGCCGATCGGCATCGCGGGGGAGCCGATGACGTCCGGTTTGGCCTTCGAGAGCTGCGCGACCCAGTACGAGGATTCGGGGATCCAGCCGTCCGGGAGGCCGCCGATCGCGTCGAGCGAGGACTTGCCGGTGAGCGCGTTGAGCACGTCGGGGGCGGGCTTGCTCTGCACGGCCACGTGCACGCAGCTGCCGTGCACCTGGGTCAGGTCCTGGTTCCAGCGCGCCGCCGCGGCCTCGACCGGCTTGGCGATCTGCGGCGTCACCACGATCCGGATGTCGGTGCGGCCGCCGTTGCAGCTGGCGGCCTGCGCCTCGGCGCGGTTGTTGAGCACGCTGTCGGCCCAGTTCCAGCCGACGACGCCCAGCGTGGCCAGCACCACGAGCCCGAGGGCCACGAGAGGCCACGTCGCGATCCGCCTGCGCGGCGCCTTTTTGGCGACGATCCGGTGCGATCCGGTCGTCTCGCTGCGGCCGGCGGGCCGCTTCGGCGGGTCGAGGGGGTGCGGCACCGGCTCCTCGGGCAGGTTGTGACGCCCCATCGTTGTCCTTTCGTGATGTGCACAACACGCTCTGTCATGCAACCAAACCGTTATCACTCTATCAGGCCAGCGACCTGCGGTGAATACCGTTACGCAGAGTTGTCAGCTCAACGGCCGGGCGACTCCGGCACGGATCGCGGCGGCCTCGCCGGGTCGGCGAGCAGGTCTCGGCAGAGGCCGATCAGGCGGGCCCGCAGCGGCGCGGCCCGTTCGGCGAACCCGGCCTGCGCGCGGGCGTAGGCGGCCCGCCCTTCGGCGGTCTCGATCGGCACCGGCCGGTAGCCGTAGTCCGCCAGATCGTACGGGCTGGCCCGCATGTCCAGTTCACGGACGTCCGCGGCGAGCGCGAAGCAGTCGCCGACCAGCTCGGCGGGTACGAACGGATCGAGCTTGTAAGCCCACTTGAATAGATCCATGTTCGCGTGCAGACAGCCCGGCTGCTCCAGTTCGGCCTGCGCTTCCCGGGTCGGCGCGAGCGTGTTGCGCGGCCGCGCCGGATCGGTGAAGAACCGGAACGCGTCGTAGTGCCCGCACCGGATGTCCATCGATTCCACGACCTGATCGGTCCCTGCCGACCCAAGCCGCAACGGGACCTGCGCGTGCCGGACCGAGTCGGCGGGCTCGCGGTAGACCATGGCCCATTCGTGGAGCCCGAAGCAGCTCAGCCGCGGAGACCGGGAAGCCGTGGCCGACAGCAGCTTCAGCACGAACTCGGCGGTGCGCGCCCGGCGGCCGGTGAAGGCGGCCGGGTCGAGCATCACCCCTGCTTCGGTCTCGACGTAGGCCGGACGGTCGAGGAACCGCCGCGCGGACGGGCCCGCGAGCACCACGCCCGGACCCGGCTGCCAGCGTTCGAGGTGTCCGGGCCGGTGCGAGTAGTAGGTGAAGAGGAAATCCAGGACCGGGTGTTTTTCGCCCCGCGCCCGGCGTTCCTGGTGCGGCCCGGTCCACGCGCGCATCCGCTCGGCGTGCGCTCGCTCCCGGGCCTGCCAGTCCGCTTCGGCGAGCACTTGGAGGGCGCTCATGCCGCCACGTGGGTGCCGTCCCGCACGGTCCCCACGTATTCCTCGACGAGGTCTTCCAGCGCCACCACGCCGACGGCCGCGCCGGAAGCGTCCAGCGCCCGCGCGAGATGGCTGCCTTCCTTGCGCATGGCCGAAAGCGCGACGTCGAGCCGCGCGTCCGACGGCAATTCGGTCAACGGCCGCGTCTTGTCGTCCGGGATCACCGTGCCGGGGTCCTGGCCCACGAGGTCGAGGACGTCCTTCACGTGGATGTAGCCGGTCAGCGAACCGTCCTCAGTGCACACCGGGAACCGCGAGAACCCGGTGGTGGACACCGCTCGCTCGACGTCGCCGAGCGTCGGCCCGCAGGGGAGCGTCGTGAGTTCCGAGGTGGGCACCAGAACGTCCGCGACCGTCTTGGCGACCGACGACAGCGTCTGCGAAAGCCGCCGGTGCTCGGACTGGTCGAGCAGCCCCTCCTGGCGCGATTCGCTGAGCAGTTCGGCCAGCTCGTCGGAGCTGTAGGCAGTCTCCAGTTCGTCCTTCGGCTCCACCTTCATCAGGCGCAGCAAGGAATTCGCGACGAAGTTGAGGAACGCGATGACCGGGTTGGCCACCTTCACCCACGCCACGTGCACCGGCACGAGCCACAGCGCCAGCCGCTCCGGTTCGGCGATCGCGAGGTTCTTCGGCACCATCTCGCCGATCAGCACGTGCAGCATCGTGATGAACGCCAGCGCGATCGCGAACGAGATCGGGTGCAGCAGCTGGTCGGGCAGGCCGAGCAGGTCGAAGAACCCGGACAGCCGGTGCGCGACCGCGGGCTCGCCGAGCCGGCCGAGCAGCAGCGAGCAGATGGTGATCCCGAGCTGCGCCCCGGCGAGCATCTGGGACACGTGCTTGCTCGCGTTGATGACGATCTGCGCGCGGGTCTTTCCCTGTTCCAGCAACGCTTCCAGCCGGTCGCGGCGCGAGGAGATCAGGGTGAATTCCGCGCCCACGAAGAACGCGTTGGCCAGCAGCAGGACCACGACGAGGGCGATGTTCAGCCAGTCGTTCACGCGGTCACCTCGCGTTCGGCCGGGCGCACCTGGACCTCGGCGACGCGGTGCCGGTCCATGCTGGTGACCGCGAGCCGCCAGCCGTCGACCTCGACGGCGTCGCCCTCGGCCGGGATGGCGCCGAGCCGCTCCAGGATCAGGCCGGCGATCGTTTCGTAGTCGCCCTCGGGCATCCGGAAGCCGGTGATCTCGCGGACCTCGTCCGCGCGCAGCTGCCCGGACACGAGCCAGCGGTCCGCGCCGAGCTGCTGCGCGGCCGGGGCCTCGCGGTCGTCGTGCTCGTCGCGGACGTCGCCGATGATCTCCTCGACCACGTCCTCCAGCGTGACCAGCCCGGCGGTGCCGCCGTACTCGTCCACCACGATCGCGAGCTGGTAGCGCGAATCGCGCAGCCGGTTCAGCAGATCGTCGCCGGGCAGCGACTCCGGCACCGTCGGCACCGGCCGCATCGCCGAGCGGATCCGGGTCGTCGCGCGGTCCGCGGCGGGGACGGCGAACGCCTGTTTGACGTGCACCGCGCCCTGGACGTCGTCGAGATCCTCGGTGTAGACCGGGAACCGGGAGAACCCGGTGCGCCGCGAGATGTCGATCAGGTCGTCGATCGTGTCGTCCACGGTGAGCGATTCGACCTGCACGCGCGGGGTCATCAGCTCGTCCGCGGTGCGATCGCCGAAGCGCAGCGAACGGTCCAGCAGTTCCGCGGTGGACGTGTCGAGCTTTCCGCTTTCCGCGCTGGAGCGCACGATCGAGCCCAGCTCCTGCGGCGACCGCGCGGAGCGGAGCTCCTCCTGCGGTTCGATGCCGAACTTGCGGACGACGAAGTTGGCGCTGTTGTTCATCAGCGTGATGAGCCAGCGGAACAGCGAGGAGAACCGGGCGTGGTAGCCGGAAACCGCGCGCGCGGTCGGCAGCGGCCGGGCGATCGCGATGTTCTTCGGCACCATCTCGCCGAGGATCATCGACAGGAACGTGGCCAGCACCAGCGCGACCGCCACCGCGACCCCGGACGCCGCCGAAGCGGGCAGGCCCATCGCGTCGAGCAGCGGGCGGACCAGGTCGCCGATGAGCGGTTCGGCGAGGAAACCGGTGATCAGCGTGGTGAGGGTGATCGCGACCTGCGCGCCGGACAGCTGGAAGCTCAGCGTGCGGTGCGCTTTCTGCACGGTGCGCGAGCGCTTGTCACCGACCTGGCGGACGTCCGCGTCGACGGTGCTGCGCTCGAGCGCGGTCAGCGAGAACTCGGCGGCCACGGCGAGGCCGGTGCCGATCGTGAGGAGAAGGAAGAGCAGCACGCCGAGCACGGAAAGCAGGACGTGGATCACGGCGCACCGTCCGGGACGGCGGAACGGACGGCGGGCGGGAAGCCGGGTCGGGCGGGACCCGGCCCGGTACTGTCACCGGGCGATGGCGCAGCGCGCACGGATGGAAGTCACTCCTCGAAAAGACTGGTCTGCAGTGCGACGACGCCGACAATCGTACCGGGTCCGGGCGGCAGTGCCGCGACAGGACGCGAACCCGGCTCCGGTTTTTCCCTCGTCACAGCGTCGACCGCGGCTGAGACGGCGGCGGATCAGCCGGTGACACGGCACTCGGCTCGACGGGCGTGCCGCTGCACACCCCAATGCGGCATTGGGAGCGTCAAAGCGGCATTGAGGCGAGAGCGGCAGCGAGCGTGGGGCCGGGCTCTGTCCACTGTGTCCCTTGGCGCGGTCCCTCAGCGCGGCCGCCGTCCCAGCAAAGCCACGAGCCGGTCAGGAGCCGCGGCGGCGCGGCCCACCGCGACCGGCGGTTCGAACAGCCCGAGTCCCTGCCAGTCGTCGATCATCGGGCGCAGCACGTCGAGCAGCCGCGCGGCCAGGCCGTCCGGCACCGGATTCGGGCGGCCGAGCGCGATGGCGAGGTCCCAGCCGTGCACGGCGAGGTCGATCGTCATCTGCCAGCCGTATTCCTCGGCGGGCGCGAGGCCGAACGAGACGTGCACAGTGCGGCGCAGAGCGCCAGGGGAGAGCCACGCTTCCCGGGCGGCAGCGGATGCCTTCTCCCAGACCGAGAGCGGGTCGTCGCCGAGAACGTCGCCGTCGTAGCGGCTGCCGACCTCGTCGAGTGTCGCCCCGGCGAGAAGGTGCGGCACCCAGAGTTGTTCGGCCGTCAGATGGTTCACCAGATCGCGTAAGGACCAGCCGGTGCACGGGGTGCCGCGCGTCCAGTCGCCTGGTCCGACAGCGTGCACCGCGGCGTCGAACACGTCCAGCGCGCTGCCGTGGGCGGCGAGGAGATCCACGGCGCACATTGAACACGAACCCGGCCGATCGCGCGGGAACCTAGCCGCGCGTGCCCGGCCGGTGCCGCCGCACGGTTTCCTCGACCAGGTCCAGCACCGGGCCGAGATCGTCGCCGGGAAGCCCCATCGCGAGGTGCGACACGAGTCCTTCCAGCACGAGTTCCAGGAACGCGGTCAGCACGCTGACGTCGACGTCGTCGCGCAGGTTGCCGGCCTTGCGCTGCCATTCGAGGCGGTCCCGGGTGGCCTCGGTCAGCTGCTGCGAGCGCTCCGCCCACCGGCCGCGGAACTCCGGGTCGGTGCGCAGCCGCCGGGACACTTCCAGCCGGGTGCCGAGCCAGTCCGCCGGGTGCTCGCTGTTCCCGGCCAGCAGTTCGCGCATGACCTGGACCAGGCCCTGTTCGGCGACGACGTCGGCCATCCGCACCGCGTCGTCCTCGGCGAGGGCGAGGAAGAGCGACTCTTTGTCGCGGAAGTGGTGGAAGATCGCCCCGCGCGACAAACCGGTCGCTTCTTCGAGGCGGCGGACGGTGGCGCCCTCGTAGCCGTAGCGTGCGAAACACACGCGCGAGCCGTCGAGGATCTGCCGGCGGCGTGCGTCGAGGTGATCCTGGCTGACCCGTGGCATCCTGAAATCCTGACATCGCGGACCGGGTTCTCGCAATCCGTACGTACGTACTGTGACGTGACGGCGGAACGGAGACGCGCTGTCACACTGCCGGGCTCTCGGCTGACACGACCGGGCCGGTTGACTACGCTGTGCACATCACGACTGCACCTCACGACGTGCGCACCGGGAAAGGGAGCGGCCTTGGTCATCGGCGAATCGGGCCGTGCGCGGGGCGGTTTCGCCATGGACGCGGCGGAGCTGACCGCCGTGATCCGGCTGTGGGAGGACGAGCTCGGCAAGATCGACGCCGACCGCCGCGCGATCGACGAGATCCTGGAGGTCTTCGCCGCCCCCGGAGCCGACCCGGCGAGCGCGGAGTACGCCGCCGCCGGCGCGGATTCGCTGCGCACGCTGCGCGACCAGAACGAGGCGCTGCGCCGGTACGCCGCCGGATACCTCGACAAGCTGCGCACCGCGCGGGACCGGACGGCCGAGGCGGACCGGGCCGGGGCCGACCTCGGCCGCGGCCGGTAAGCGCCCGGCCGGGCACGAAGGGAACCAGGTGGACGGCAAGCAGATCTTCGACAATTTCCGCGGCGGCGACACGTCCGGCCTGCGGGCTGCCGCGGCGAAGGTCCAGGAGCTGTCGGCGGCCTACCTGGAGCGCGCACAGAGCGTGAAAGACCTGCAGGAGCGGATGGCGCGCTCGTGGACCGGCGACTCCGCGGACGCGGCGAAGGCGGGAGCGGGACCGGTCGAGGCCGGGTTCCGGGAGTCCGCCGATCCGCTCGACCTGACCAGCGCGTCGATGGACACCCAGGCCAGCAGCTTCGAAAGCTCCCGGCACGCGGTGGTCGACGTGCCGCCCCGGCCGGAGCGGCCGCAGCCGTGGGCAGGGCCGCTGCGGGCGGTGCTCCCCGCGTCGGCCGCGCCGGTGTCCTTTCAGGACGGGATCGACCGGTTCCACCAGGCGAACGAGAACAACGTCCGCGTGATGGAGCAGTACCACGGCGTCACCGTGAACACGAAACGCGTGCTGCCGAAGCAATACGGCCCGGTCGTCCCGGACAGCGCCCCGATCCGCCGGTCCGGTCCGGACGGCACGACCGCGCAGGCCGCCGCGAGCCACGACCGGAACGGCCCCGGGGCCGCGGTGCTGCCCGCTCCGGTGAGCGAACCGTCCCAGCGCGGTCCGGGCTCGGCCGTCGGCGGCGCTCCCGCGGCGCAGGGCGGTCCCGGCGACGGGCTGCACTGGCGGCCGGAGTACCTGCTCGAGGCCGATCCCGAAGGCGCGTTCGGCGCGGACGGTTCGGCGACCTCGCCGGTTCTCGGCGACGAGGAGGAGTAGCCGGTGGCCGATCCGGCGGGACGGGTGGATGTCCCGGTCGAAGCGCTCGCGGCGCTGGCCGAACGCGAGCAGGTGGGCCGGTTGCACGTGACGCTGCGGCCGGATCCGGCGTGGCTGTCGGAAACCGAACGCGACGAAGCAGCCAAGCGGGTGGACGACGCGCTGGCGCTGGCCGGCCTGGTCGATTCGCGCGGCCGGGCCACTGTGGACTTCCTCGACTGGCTGCCGCTGCTCGTGCGCCCGGTGACCGAGTACTACGGCTGGGTCGCGACCGGAGATCGCACGTACGGGGTGCTGGCCGCGGCCAGCGGATTGCAGGCGGTGCTCGCGGTGTCCGACGGCGAACACGTCGGCGTCCAGGAGATCGACCGCGAACGCGTGCTGGAAACGCTCGTCGAGCAGCTGCCGGCGGTCGGCCCGGGCGGGGGGTACGTGCGCACCGTGCGCGTCGCCGACCTGACCGAAGCCGCGCGCCGCGGCGAGGACGCTTTTCCGTTGGACCCGGTGTTGTCCGACGTGCTAACCCTGGTGCAGCGTCCGGTGCACGGCAGCGGAGAGCTGTACGCGGGACGGCGCGACGACGTCGGCCGGTACGTCCGGCTGGAAGAACCATTGCACTACGCGGACACGGACTGGGGCCGGTACCTGAGCTACACCGTCGGGGCCGGGCCGGACGCGGAAATCCGGATCGGGCCGGCCGGCCCGGCTGAGCTGTGCGGTGCGCTGCGGGCTCTGGAGCGCACCCTGAACTGAGGGGGAAGCGTTGCGCTATCCGGAAATCGAGCCGTACGACAGCGGGTTGCTCGACGTCGGCGACGGGCACCGGGTGTACTGGGAAACCTGCGGCAATCCCGACGGGAAACCGGTGGCCGTCCTGCACGGCGGCCCCGGAACCGGCTGCAGCGAGGGGATGCGCCAGTTCTTCGACCCGGAGCGCTACCGGATCGTCCTGATGGACCAGCGGGGGTGCGGCCGCAGCACCCCGCACGCGGGAGACTCCGTCGAAGCGCTGTCAGCGAACACCGCCAAGCATCTGATCGCGGACTTGGAACTGCTGCGGGAAACGCTGGGAATCGAGCGCTGGCAACTGTTCGGCGGCTCGTGGGGCTGCGTGCTCGGCCTCGCTTACGCCGAGCGGCATCCCGAACGGGTGACGGAAATCGTCATGATGGGCTTGGCGACCGACCGCCAGCTCGAAATCGACCAGCTGACCGCCGGACTGGGCGGCATGTTCCCGGAGGCGTTCGCCCGATTCCGGGACGGGGTGCCGGAAAACGAGCGGGACGGCGACCTGGCGGCGGCGTACCACCGGTTGCTCGCGGACCCGGACCCGGCAGTGCACGAGGCCGCCGCACAGGGTTGGTGCGACTGGGAAGCGGCGATGGTCCCCGGGGTCCCGCCTTCTCCGAAATTCGAAGACCCGCGCTTCCGGCTGGCTTTCGCCCGGCTGGTCACGCACTACTTCTCGAACGGCTGTTTCCTGGAGGACGGCGCGATCCTGCGCGACGCCGACCGGCTCGCCGGGATCCCCGTCGTCCTGGTGCAAGGCGTCCTTGATCTGAGCAACCTCGTCGGCACTCCCTGGCTGCTGGAACGCGCGATCCCCGATGCTGAACTGATTCTGGTCGGGGGAGCGGGCCACACCACCGCTGTCCCCTCGATGGAGGAAGCGCTGATCTCCGCCACGGACAGGTTCGCCACCCGTCCGTGAAGGAGATAAATAACGTAAAAGAATTACACAACCGATGAATAACAGACAAAAGCCAAAACAAGGACAAAATACAA
>NZ_JBSHAM010000180.1:0-9117 GCF_053611505.1 Amycolatopsis sp. NPDC054798
GCGGGGGAGAGACGTTGTCTGACTCAGACCCACCGGGCGGGGGGGCGCGCAACCGCCGCTCGGGGGCCTCAATACTTCGCCGGTGGCGGGGGGGCGCCGCGCGGCTCCCGGCCGCCTGTTTTTCGTCCGCCGCGCGGCGCTGGGTAGGCTCGTCCGGTGGTGGAACTGCTGGGGCCTGCCGAAATCCGCGGGCTGGCCGACGAACTCGACGTCCGGCCCACGAAGAAGCTCGGGCAGAACTTCGTGCACGACCCCAACACGGTCCGCCGCATCGTCGAACTCGGCGGCGTGCGGCCGGGGGACGTCGTGCTGGAGGTCGGGCCCGGGCTCGGCTCGCTGACGCTGGGGCTGCTCGCCGCGGGCGCTCAGGTCGTCGCTGTGGAGATCGATCCAGTGCTGGCCGCCCGGCTGCCGCGCACAGTCGCCGAACGCGCGCCGGAGGCAGCGGACCGGCTGACCGTCGTCGGAGCCGACGCGCTGCGAGTGCGTGCCGCCGATCTGCCGGCCGAGCCGGTGTCGATCGTGGCGAACCTGCCGTACAACGTCGCGGTGCCGGTGGTGCTGCACCTGCTGGCCGAACTGCCGTCGCTGCGCAGCGGGCTCGTAATGGTCCAGACCGAGGTCGCCGACCGGATGGCGGCCGGGCCGGGCAGCCGCACCTACGGCGTGCCGAGCGTGAAACTGGCCTGGTACGGCCCGGCGCGCAAGGTGGCCGCGGTGCCGCGCACGGTGTTCTGGCCGGTGCCGAACGTCGATTCCGCGCTGGTGTCGTTCACCCGCACCGACCCGGTCTCCGGGGTGGATCGGGCGCGGCTGTTCGCGGTGGTCGACGCGGCGTTCTCCCAGCGGCGCAAGACTTTGCGGGCGGCGCTGGCGGGATGGGCCGGTTCCGCCGAGCGGGCAGGCGAGCTGCTCGCCGAGGCCGGGATCGATCCGAAGACCCGCGGTGAGCAACTGGACGTGCACGCGTTCGCGCGGATCGCGGCTGCCGGGAGCTGACCGGGAGTCCTTCCGCGGCGGTGCCTACGAATCGATAGCGCGGGCAGCCAGCCATCGCGTGCACCTCCCCCTCGCGGAACACCTTCGCCAGTCCAGTCCCGTAGCTTCGCTTTCGCCGTCCAACAGCAGCGGCGCGGCGAGTATTCCGCTGACCCTCCGTTGTCGCTGATCGTGTTGCCTCCGAGGCCATTCAGCTACTCTCGGTCATCGCGCGAGTGCGGCCGAAACAGCCCTCTACCTGTGACGGGCGGCTCGTCAGCGCTCGGGCATTCGGGCGAGTCCGATTGCTCCGCGGCCCGGATTGTTCAGCGGCACCGGTTCGAGGTGCTTCGCACTGATGAGCTTTTTGCGCCCGCCGACCGCAGTGGCCAGCCGCGGAGCCAGCCCTGCGAGCGACTGCCTCTTGACAACGGGAAAACTATTGATCCATAAGGGTCCTTGATCGTCCATAGTGGAACGAACGGGTTCGCTCCGGCGGCCGGGGGCGGGTCTTTCCCAGGTCGACGCGTTGTTCGGCGACCGAGGCTCCGGGTTTCGCGATCCAGGACGCGGTGTTCCGGTATGCGGGCACCACCAGACGTGTGATCTGCACCAACGCGCTTGCGTTCAGCCAATGGGATCGGCTTTACTCGAAAGCGTCCATCCCGAGCGACTGAGAGACCTGGCTCGCCGAAGTCGCAGCAACCACCCTCCGCAGGGCAGGTGCTACCGCCAGGACCGATGGAGGCTGTTTTCGATGAAGAGGGTCACCCGCCCGCTCCTGCTGACCCGCCGGCGCGTAGTCGACGAAGGTCGCCGCTCGGTATGTGCGTGTCGACGCTCCATGGTCATCGCCTGATCGTCTTTTCCGCAGTTTCTTGCGCCGTCCACAGTGGACGGTAATTCGATGACGCCTGGCGCGCCCGGAAACGGCGCTGCGCCTCGTTTTGCCTGGAGCCCTTTCGTGATCACTGTCGAAAACGTGTCCAAGTCCTTTCCCTTCCACGGAAATCGCGTCGCCGCGCTGCGCGACGTGAGCGTTGACGTGCAAGCCGGCTCGCTGTTCGGAATCGTGGGCCCGTCGGGTTCCGGCAAGTCGACCCTCGCCCGCTGCATCGCGCTGCAGGAGCGCCCCGACCGCGGCGTCGTGCGGCTCGACGGCCTCAACACCGCGACGCTCGACGGCAAGCGGCTGCGGGAGATCCGCCGCCAGCTCGGCGTCGTCGGAACCAATCCGGAGCTGATCGCCGAGCGCACCATCGCAGGCAACATCGCCAGCCCGCTGGAGCAGCTCGGCGTCGACGGCCCGCAGCGGCGCAGCCGGGTCGGCTCGCTGCTCGACCTGGTCGGCCTCACCGCCCGCGCCGCGCAGAAGCCGGAAGAACTCACCGAAGGCCAGCTCCGCCGGGTGGCGGTCGCGAAGGCGCTCGCCGCCGGGCCGGCCGTGCTGCTTGCCGACGACCCGACCGCCGGGGTCGCGGCCGAGGACGCCGGCGCGGTGCTCGCCGTGCTCGACCGGGCGCGGGCCGAGCTGGGGGTGACGGTCGTGGTCACCACGCCGGACGCGGACGTCGTCCGCCGCGTCTGCGACGACGTCGCGGTGCTCGACAACGGCGCGATCGTCGAGCGCGGCACGGTTCTCGACCTCATCTCGACGCCGGACAGCTGGACCGCGCAGGCGGTGCTGCCCTCGGTCGAGACGTCGCGCGCCCAGTCCGCGAAGTACGACCGCGCGGTCGACGTCGTGCTGATCGGCTTCGCGTCGGTGGGTGCGCTGCTGCCCGAGGCGGCCAGCCGCTTCGACGTGGAACTCGCCACCATCGGCGGCGGCCTCACTCGCATCGGGGACACCCCGATCGCCCGCTTCCGCCTCGGCGTCCGCGGCGAGCGGGCCGACGCCGCGCTGTCCTGGATCTCCGAGCGGGGTGCGCACGTGAGCCAGCCGGCTCGCGGACCGCAGAGCGTCGTCGCTGCCTGATTCCCTTTCCCTGAGCTGTTTTTCGAGGGCCGCCCCATCCGGTCGGGGCGGCCCTCGCCACGTCCGCGGGACGCGGCGACCGAGAAATCAGGTCGCTTGGCCGAACTTTTAGGACGAGTGTCCTGGAGTCTGTCCACTGTGGTCGTTCCGGCGCAAAAGCTCCGCCAGCTCCGGATCCGCGTGCGCCTCGGCGGTCTGCTTCCACTTCGCCACGAGGGCGGCGACCGGGGCCGGGTTGCCAAGGGATTCGGCCCGCTCCAGGGTTTCGGCCAGTTCTCCGACGAACGTCCGCAGCTCTGCCGCCGGCAGGTACCGCGCCCACGGGAACGCGGCGGGCAGCGCCTCGGCGGCGAGCGCGGCCGTCTCGGTGCTGCGGCGCACCAGTTCCACGAGGAGCGTCACAGCCGCCGAAGCGCCAGCCGCGACCTGCTCGGCGCGCTCGGCGGTGACCAGCAGCAGATCGGGTTTGTCCTTCTCTCGTCGGCGAATCCGGACCGAACGGCTCGGCGAACGTTCGAGCTGGTCCACCACCCGGCGCGGGTGCAGGGACAGCTCGGAGAGGTTGACTTCCGGCGCGGCCATACTTCCAAAGTAGTTCCAAACTAGCCCGTCCGGCCAATCCGGGACGACGAGTGGGGGAACTTCTGTGCCAACGTTTTCTCCTGGCGGGACCCGGCGCGCGGCAGCCACGTAGGCTGGACGGGTGCTCGCCGTCGTTCCTCCACCAGTCACCGTCCGGGTCCCGGCCAAGGTCAACCTGCACCTGGCCGTCGGCGACCTGCGGGCGGACGGGTTCCACGAGCTGGTCACCGTCTTCCAGGCGCTTTCGCTCACCGACGAGGTGACCGTCGCGGCCGCCGACGAGCCAGGGCTCGAGGTGTACGGCGAGGGGGAGCGCACGGTGCCCACCGACGGCACCAACCTCGCCTGGCGCGCGGCTCGTGAGCTCGCCGCTTACGCCGGACGGCCGGACGCGGATGCGCCGAAGGTGCGAATCGTGCTGCGCAAGGGCATTCCGGTCGCCGGCGGCATGGCGGGCGGGAGCGCGGACGCGGCGGCGGCGCTGGTCGGGCTGTCGTCGCTCTGGAAGCTCGACGTCACTCGTGACGAGCTGGCCACTATCGCCGGCCGGCTGGGCAGCGACGTGCCTTTCGCGCTGTACGGGGGCACCGCGCTCGGCACCGGCCGCGGCGAACAGCTCGTGCCGGTGCTCGCGCGGCACACGTTCCACTGGGTGCTGGCCTTCGACGAGGAAGGCCTGTCCACCCCCAAGGTGTTCGGCGAACTCGACCGGTTGCGCGCCGACGGCAAACCGCCGCGGATCGGGTCGCACACGCCGGTCGTCGAGGCGCTCGCGTCGGGTGACCCTCGCCAGCTCGCCCTGCTGCTGGGCAACGATTTGCAGGCGGCGGCGGTGTCGCTGCGGCCCGGCCTGCGCCGCACGCTGCGCGCCGGGGTGAACGCGGGCGCGCTGGCCGGATGCGTGTCCGGCTCCGGGCCCACGTGCGCGTTCCTGTGCTCCGACGCGGAAACGGCGGTCGAGGTGGCCGCGGAGCTGTCCGGCGCGGGAGTGTGCCGGACGGTGCGAGTCGCGCACGGCCCGGTGCCGGGAGCCCGGGTGGTCGGCGGCGACGACGCGCCGCGCAACGTGCCGCCGCGCGTGCACGCCTGAAACTTTGTCTCAATAGTCCACAGTGGAAAGGATCCGGATGGCCAACCTGGTCAACCTGGAATCGGTGAGCAAGTCCTACGGCGTGAAGCCGTTGCTGGACAACGTTTCCCTCGGCGTCGCCGAGGGGCAGCGGATCGGCGTCGTCGGGCTCAACGGCGGCGGCAAGACGACGCTGCTCGAAGTCCTTTCCGGACTGAGCGAGCCGGATTCCGGCCGGGTGAGCCAGGTGCGCGGCCTGCGGATGGCCGTCGTCACCCAGCGCACCGAATTGCCGACCGGCAGCACGGTCGGCGACGTGGTGCTGGAGCGTTACGGGGCCGAGCACGAATGGGCCGCCGACGCCCGCGTCCGGTCTATTGTGGACGGTCTCGGCATCACCGCGATCGGTCTCGACACCCCGACCGCGAACCTGTCCGGCGGTGAACGCCGCCGGGTCGCGCTGGCCGCCGCGCTGACCGGCGAACTGGACCTGGTGGTGCTCGACGAGCCCACTAACCACCTTGACGTCGAAGGCGTGCGCTGGCTCGCCGATCACCTGCTGGGCCGCCGGATCGCGGTCGTGGTCGTGACGCACGACCGGTGGTTCCTCGACACCGTCGCGAGCCTCACCTGGGAAGTCGCCAACGGCCGGGTCGAGCAGTACGAAGGCGGTTACGCCGACTGGATTTTCGCGCGTGCCGAACGCGCTCGCCTCGCCGCGACCGCGGAGGAGAAGCGGCAGAACCTGGCGCGCAAGGAGTTGGCGTGGCTGCGGCGCGGTCCGCAGGCGCGGTCCTCGAAGCCGCGCTACCGCGTCGAGGCCGCCGAAGCACTGATCGCCGACGTGCCTCCGCTGCGCGATTCCGTGGAGCTGATGGCGTTCGCGAAACGCCGGCTCGGCAAGACGGTGCTGGAGCTGGAAGACGCATCGCTGCGGGTCGGCGACCGGACGTTGCTCGACCACGTCACGTGGCGGATCGGCCCTGGCGACCGGATCGGCCTCGTCGGCGTGAACGGCTCCGGCAAGACCACGCTGCTGAAGCTGCTGGGCGGCGACGTCGAATCGCCGACCGGGCGGCGGGTGCAGGGCAAGACGGTCGCGCTCGCGCACCTGCGCCAGGAACTGGACGACCTGCCCGCCGACCTTCGGGTGCTGCAAGCGATCGAGCAGATCGCCGGCCGCGTCGTGTTCGGCAAGCAGGAGATGACCGCGTCGCAGCTCGGCGAGAAGCTCGGTTTCCCCGCCGCGCGGCAGTGGACGCCGGTCGGCGATCTCTCCGGCGGCGAACGGCGCCGGCTGCAGCTGTGCCGGCTGCTGATGGCCGAGCCGAACGTCCTGCTGCTGGACGAGCCGACGAACGACCTGGACATCGACACCCTGCAGCAGCTCGAAGACCTGCTCGACGGCTGGCCGGGCACGATGGTGGTGGTCTCGCACGACCGGTACCTGGTCGAGCGCGTCTGCGACGCCACGTACGCACTCCTCGGCGACGGCAAGGTGACCCACCTGCCGGGCGGCATCGAGGAGTACCTGCAGCGCCGCGCCCGCGCGAAGGAAGCCGCGCCGCGTCGCGAGGCACCGGCCGCGGAGAAGACCGAGGCCAAGCGCAGCGCGGCGGAAACCCGTGCGGCGCAAAAGGAATTGGGCCGGTTGGAGCGCAAGCTGGACCAGCTCGCGAAGCGCGAGGAGAAGCTGCACGCGGCGCTGGCGGAGGCGGCCACCGACCCGGAGAAGCTGATCGAGCTGAACACCGATCTGAAGGCCGTCCTGGCGGAGAAGGACGACGTCGAGGCGCGGTGGCTGGAGACCTCCGAACTCGCCGAGTGACACCGGTCATCCGCTGTTCACGCCGCCGCGGGCAGCGCCGGAAAACCGGACAGTAATCTGACGCACATGAGTCGGTTTGTGGACACACTCGTCGGGACCGCGGCGGACCGGGGGCAACGGCGCGGCATGGTGACCGGCGAGCCCAAGGAGCCGGTGCGCCGGACCTGGGCCCAGGTGCACGACGAAGCGCGCCGGATCGCGGGCGGGCTGGTCAGCGGCGGTTTGGCTCCCGGGAGCGCGGTGGCGGTGCTGGCCGCCGCACCGGTGCTGATCGCGCCGACCGTGCAGGCGGTGTGGCTCACCGGCGGCAGCGTGACGATGCTGCACCAGCCGACGCCGCGCACCGACCTCGCCGAATGGGCCGAGGACACGGTGGCTGTGCTCGAGATGATCGGGGCCGAGCTGGTCGTGCTCGGCGAACCGTTCGATCAGCTCGCCCCGGTGCTGGAAGGCAAGGGCATCGGCTACCGGCTGATCTCCGAGCTGATCGAGGCCGAACCGCTGGCCGAGATCGTGCCGACCGCGGAGGGCGACACCGCGCTGCTGCAGCTGACCAGCGGTTCCACCGCGGAGCCGAAGGCCGTCCGGATCACCTACGGCAACCTGTACACCAACGTCAAGGCGATGGTCGACCGCGCCGAGTTCGAGTTCGACACCGACGTGATGGTGTCGTGGCTGCCGACCTTCCACGACATGGGCATGGTCGGCTTCCTGACCGTGCCGATGACGTTCGGCGTCGAGCTGATCAAGATCACCCCGGTCGAGTTCCTGACCGGTCCGTTGATCTGGCCGGAGCTGATCAGCAAGTACGGCGGCACCACCACGGCCGCGCCGAACTTCGCGTACGCCATCGTCGGCAAGCGCATGGCACGCGTCGAGGACGACAACGCCTACGACCTGTCGAAGCTGCGCATCGCGCTGAACGGCGCGGAGCCGATCGACGAAACGGCCGTCAAGACCTTTGTGGACGCCGGAAAGCGGTTCAACATGCCGCCCGAGTGCGTGTTCCCCGCGTACGGCATGGCAGAGGCGACGCTGGCGGTCTCGTTCGCGCCGCTGTTCACCGGACTCACGCTGGATGTCGTCGAAGCGGACGCTCTGGAAGCGGACAACCGCGCCGTGCCAGTCCCCGAGGGCGACCCCCGGCGCGGCACCGACGAGGTCCGCTCGTTCGCCCTCCTCGGCCGCCCCCTGGACGGCCTGGAAGCGGACATCGTCGACGAATCCGGCGCGGTGCTGGGCGACCGGCAGGTCGGCGAGATCCGCCTGCGCGGCGAGGCCGTGACGCCCGGCTACCTGACCGTCAACGGCCCGCTGGACACCCAGGACCAGGACGGCTGGATGAAGACCGGCGACCTGGGCTACCTGGCCGACGGCCAGATCGTGATCTGCGGCCGCCGCAAGGACGTCATCATCATGGGCGGCCGCAACCTGTACCCGACCGACATCGAACGCGCCGCCGGCTCGGTCGACGGCGTACGGGCAGGCAACGCGGTCGCGGTCCGCCTGGACGCAGGCAGCCGCCGCGAGCGCTTCGCCGTGGTCGTGGAGTCCAAACTGGCCGGTGACAGCACCGAAGAAAACCGGCTGGCAAAGGAAATCGCCGCCCGCGTCCGAGACGCCGTGGACATGCGCCCCTTCGCCGTAGTAGTCCTCCCCGCCGGAAGCCTCCCCAAAACCCCGTCCGGCAAGGTAAAACGCGCCGCCACCGCAGCCCAATACGCAGACAAAATCGCAAAAAACGCAGAGGCTTAACCGTCTTTTCCAGCCACCAAGCCACCTGCCCAACTGCAGCCTGCGCTCCCAAACCCGCCAGCGCAGCCACACCCGGCCCTGCACCCCGATACGAAGCCAAAAACACGGTCTGAGGGTGCTTGTCAAGGCATCTTTCCCGCCTTGACAAGCACCCTCAGACCGTCGTCACAATCAGCTTCGGGGTGCCCCCACGCAACAATTCACCGAGGCAATCCCCAACCTCCGGCTGAAAACGCCGGACTCAAAGTCTCACCGTCCAGACAGCCCCTCGACAGACGCCTCAGCCACCACCGGCCAAGACACCCCAGCCGCAGCCTCCCCCGGCCCGCGGCTCCCCGGAATCATCGGGGCCTTCCTCCCGGACCTCTCGGCCAGCTGCGTCTCCACCTCGTCGAGAAACTGGTCGACCTCGCGCTCGTCGTACCCGCGCTTGCCGATCAACGGCTTGGAGAACAGCACGTGGTGGACCTCGGCCGCGGTCAGATCGTCCTCGTCGGCGATCGTCTTGGCGATCCGCCGCACGAAGTCGTCGACCTCCTGCTTGGCGTAGCCGCGGCGGCCGATCGGGGCGTTACCGAAAGCGACCTCAGCGAGATCCTCGGCGGTAAACGGCATGGATCAATCTCCGATTCAGGGTCGGGGTGGGGCGAACTCCTGACGTCCGTCCTAACCGGTCCCCGCCACCCCGGGAAGCCCGCACCCGCCCGGAAGACTCGATCAGGGCCCCATAAGCCGCCCATCGAGTGAGAAATCCATCACGCACGGCCACTGCGGCTCACCCACACGCACACCCAGATCGACGACCCCCGCGCTGCCGCATTGGACTTTTCTCAGCAGGCGTTGTGTGCGGTTCCGCTTGGGCGATGCGGAGCGCTCCTGGGCGTGGGGGTTGGCTCCGGTAGAGGTCCGTGAAGGGCTCCTTGAGGG
>NZ_JBSHAM010000181.1:0-9102 GCF_053611505.1 Amycolatopsis sp. NPDC054798
GTGCTTGTCAAGGCGGGAAAGATGCCTTGACAAGCACCCGCCGTCCGCGTTTTTGGCTTCGTATCGGGGTGCGGGGGAGTGTGGGTGCGTTGGTGGGTTTGGGTGCGCGGGTGCGGTTGGGCAGGTGGGGCGCGGGGCTTGGGTGTGTGGGCGGGGTGGGTTCGCGGGCTGCGGTGGGGTGGTGGGGCGCGGGGTTTGGGTGCCTTGATGAGTTGGGTTCGCGGGTGGCGATTGGGTGAGGGGTCGGGGCTAGCGCCCCAATGTGGCATTGGGTGCGTGGGACGCACCGAACGCCACATTGGGTGCGTGGGATGCACCCAATGTGGCGTTGGGGGAGTGTGGCGGCGGGGCGGGGGTGGGCCGTGAAGGGCTCCTTGAGGGAATCTAAGTCCGGGAAGGGGCCCTTCACGGACCGTCGAAGGTCGTGAGGGGAACCCTGGGGGAATCAGGGGCTGCGAAGGTTCCCCTCACGGAACGCGCGGGGGTCAGGCGAGGGCGGCGTCCAGGGTGATGGTGGTGCCGGAAAGGGCTTTGGAGACCGGGCAGGTTTTTTCCGCGGTTTCGGCCAGTTCGGCGAATTGTTCCGCGGTGACGCCGTCCAGTTTCGCGCGCAGGGTGATGGCGATTCCGCTGATTTCGAAGCCGCCGCCTTGGGCTGGGCCGAGGGTTACTTCGGCGGAGACGTCGATGGATTCGGCTTCGAGGTTCTGGGATTCCAGAACGCCGGAGAGGTTCATCGCGAGGCAGCTGGAGTGGGCGGCGGCGATGAGTTCTTCGGGGCTGGTCTGGCCGTCCGGATCGCCCGCGCGGGTCGGGAAGGACACCTCGTAGGTGCCCAGGTTCGACGAGTCGAAGGTGACCTCGCCCTTGCCTTTCTGCAGTCCGCCGGTCCAGTGGGTGGTCGCGTCGCGGCTGGGCATCGCTGTCTCCTCGAGGTCGGGCTGACAAGCGCTGACATCCATGAAGGTAGCGCACAATTACATTGTGCACAAGTTAAATCCCGAAAACGGGTGGCCGGGTGCGGCAGACTGCGAGGCGTGACCGATGCTCCTGAACGTCCTGACCCGCCGATGGCGGGGGACGAGCGCACCCAGCTCACCGGCTTCCTCGATTTCCTGCGCGCCAGCGTCGTGTGGAAATGCTCCGGGCTCACCGACGAGCAGGCCCGCCGGGCGCACGTGCCCAGCGAGTTGACCACGATCGCCGGGCTGTTGTGCCATCTCACTCTCGTGGAGAACTACTGGTTCCGCGTCGTGCTCGACGGGCAGCCGGACGAGTGGGAGGAGCGGCTCGAGATCGATCGCGACGCTGAGTTCCGGCTCGCGCTGGAGTTGCCGATGGCGCAGTTGATCGCCGACTACGAGGCTGAGGCCGAGAAGTGCCGGGAGGTCGTCGCTGCTCGGGGGTTCGGCGACACGGTGCTGTTCAAGGGGGACAAACCGCTCACGGTGCGCTGGGTCGTCGCGCACATGATCGAGGAGACCGCGCGCCATCTCGGGCATCTTGACCTTCTGCGCGAGCTGACCGACGGTCTCACCGGGGAGTGAACCTCGATCGCGCGCAGCTGGTCGACGACCTCGAACTGCTGCGCGCGACCGTGGCGTGGAAGTGCTCCCAACTCACCGAGGAACAGGCCCGCTGGCCCGGCGAGCTGATGACAGCCGCCGGGATCTTGTGGCATCTGGCGGTGGTCGAGAACACCGTGCACGACGTCGTGGCCACTGGGCAGCCGGAGCGGTGGGCCGAGCGGCTGGAAGCGGGGCGGGACGCCGCCTTCTCGGTTGGCCTCGATCTGCCGTTCGACGAGTTGCGCAGTGCTTACCGGGACAACGTCGAGCTGTGCCGCGAGGCTCTCTCGGAGCGGTCGTTCGACGATCCGGTCGGGTTCGACGGCGATCGGCTCGTGACGGTGGGGTCGGTCGTCGAGCACTTGATCGGCGAGACCTCCCGGCATCTGGAACTGTTGCGCGGGCTCATCGGCGAGTGAGCTTTTTCGGAGGCAACGGGAAGAAACCGCTGGTGCGCGCGATGTAGTCGGCGTAGCCGGGGCGGGTTTGCCGCATGCCTTTCTCCAGCATGGGCTTGCCGGTGCCGCGGGCGAGGGTGAACGTCATCGCGATCGGGGACAGGATCGTCGCGGCGCCGGGCCAGGTCGAGCAGGCCAGCAGGTAGAGGCCCCACCAGACACAGGCGTCGCCGAAATAGTTCGGGTGGCGGGTGTAGCGCCACAGGCCGGTGTCGAGAACCTGGCCCCGGTTCGCCGGGTTCTCGCGGAACCGGCGGAGCTGCTCGTCGCCGACGGTTTCGAAGGCGAAGCCGACCAGCCAGACGGCCACGCCCAGCCAGGCGGTGACGCCGAAACCCGTGCCGGACATGGCGAATTGCACTGGCAGCGAGACGAACCACAGAACCACGGCCTGCATCAGGTAGGTCCGCACGAAGATCCGGACGCCGGGGTTCGCGCCCGCGCGTTCGACGATCTCCTGGTAGCGCGGGTCTTCCGGCTTGCCGCGGTTGCGCAGGTGCAGGTGGACGGCCAGGCGCACGCCCCAGATGACGGTGAGCGCGGCGGCCGTCAGGCGCAGGGCGAGCGGGCCGGTGCCGAACGGGAACGAGACCACGGCGACAAGGGCGAAACCCAAGCCCCAGAAGGTGTCGATGGTGTCGTAGCGGCCGCGCAGACGGGCGATGCCGAAGGTCAGGGTCACCGCGGCCAGGGTGACTCCGGCGGTGAGGCCGAGCAGCGCGATCATGCCCACTCCCTCGTCCACGGCATTTCGGAGCGGCCGTTCGCGTCGGGACGCACGGCCAGAATCTGGTCTACGCCCATCCGGTTCTCCTCGAAGGCGAGCGCGCCGCCCACGAGGTACAGCCGCCAGACTCGCGCGCCTGCCTCGCCGATCAGTGCGACGGCCTCGTCCCAGTGTTGCTCCAGGGTGTCGGCCCAGGCTCGCACCGTGGAGACGTAGTGCTCGCGCAGCGCGTGCACGTCGCGGATTTCGAAGCCTGCGGTCTCGAGGTGGCCGAGAGTGCGGCTGAGCGGGCGCATGGTCATGTCGGGGGCGATGTAGCGCTCGATGAACGCCCCGCCGCCGGGCGCGACCGCCCCGCGCGACATCTGCTGCAGCAGCAGTCGTCCGGCGGGTTTGAGCATGCGGTACAAGGTGCCGGTGTAGGTCGGGTAGTTCTCTTCGCCGACGTGTTCGCCCATCTCGACGGACGCTACGGCGTCGAAGGGTTCCCCGGCGAGGTCCCGGTAGTCCTGCCTGCGGACCTCGACGCGGCCGTCCAGATCGTGCTGCGCCAGCCGGGTTTTGACGTGCTGCACCTGCTCGGCGGAGATCGTGACGCCGACCGCCTCGACGCCGTGGTGCTTCGCCGCGTGCACGAGCAGCGAACCCCAGCCGCAGCCGACGTCGAGGAGCCGCATGCCCGGGCGCAGGCCGAGCTTCCGGCAGATCAGTTCGAGTTTGTCGTGCTGGGCGCGGGCGAGATCGGCGGTCTCGGACCAGTAGCCCGAGGAGTACGCCATCGAGTCGTCCATCAGCAGCTGGTAGAAGGCGTTCGACAGGTCGTAGTGGTGCGAGATCGCCGAACGGTCCCGGCCGAGGGTGTGCAGTTTCCCGCGCAGCCGGGCTTCCTCGGCGGGCGGTTTCGGCGGCAGGCCGAACACTCCGAGCCGGGCGGCGAGGCGGACTGCCTCGCCGAAGTCTCGCGCGGACAGCTGCGGCCGGTAAGCCCAGGCCCGCCGGAACCCTTCGGTGAGATCGCCCTCGACATCCAGGTCGCCGGAGACGTACGCCCGCGCCAGGCCCAGCTCGCCGGGGGCATACAGCAGCCAGCGCAGCGCGCGGCGGTTTTTCAGGACGACAGTCGGCCCGGCTGGCCCGGCCCGGTGCCCGTCCCAGGTGCGGACGGCCACCGGCAGCGGGCCGCCGAGAATGCGTTCGGCGAAGTCGGCTAGTCGGTCAGCTGCGGATTTCGGCATACCAGGACTTCGAAGCAGAAGTTCGCGCGGATTGGTTCCAATCCGGCCGGACGACGGCGCCGAATGCCCTCCGTGCACCACACCACGGGACAACGCATCGCTGTCATCGGCAGCGGGGTCGCCGGCCTCACCGCCGCGTACCTGCTGCAGCGCCGCTACGAGGTTCTGCTGTTCGAGTCCGACGACCGGCTCGGCGGCCACGCCCACACGCACGACGTGCCGAGCGCGCACGGCGGCACAGTGGCCGTCGATTCCGGGTTCCTCGTCCACAACGAGCGCACCTACCCGACGCTGCTGCGCCTGTTCGGCGAGCTCGGCGTCCGCACCCGCGACACCGAGATGTCGATGAGCATCCGCTGCGACGGCTGCGGCCTGCAGTACGCCGGGGCGAAAGGCGTGCGCGGGCTGTTCGCGCAACGCGGCAACGCCGCCTCTGCGCGCTACCTGCTCATGCTGGCCGAGGTGAAGCGGTTCCACCGGCACGCCGCACGCCTGCTGGACCGCGCCGAGGCCGGTGACGTCCCGCTCGGCGCCTTCCTGGCGATCGGCGGGTACTCGCGGTACTTCGTGGACCATTTCGTGCTGCCGCTCGTGTCGACGGTGTGGTCGGCCGACCGGGCCGACACCACGCAGTACCCCGCGCGATACCTGTTCGAATTCCTGCGCAACCACGGCATGCTCACCGTGCGGAACTCGCCGGCCTGGCGGACGGTCGTCGGCGGTTCGCGGGAGTACGTCGAGCGCGCGGCCAAGCAGCTGACCGCGGTGCACCTCTCCACCCCGGTCCGCGCGGTCCGGCGAACCGCGCGCGGCGTCGAGGTGCGCGACGACGCGGACACCGCGCACCGGGTCGACCGGGTCGTGGTCGCGACCCATGCCGATCAGGCGTTGCGGCTGCTGACGGAACCCACCGCGGCGGAACAGGAACTGCTCGGCGCCTTCCGCTACTCGCGCAACGAAGCCTGGCTGCACACCGATCCCGCGGTGCTGCCGACCGTGCCCGCCGCCCGGTCCTCCTGGAATTACCGGACGCCCGGCTGCGGGGCCGATCTGCACGCCGTCCAAGTCACCTACGACCTGAATCGCCTGATGGGCCTCGACGAGGCGACGACCTACGCTGTCACTCTCAACCCCAGCACCGGCCTCGATTCCGCCGCAGTGGTGGCGAAGATGTCCTACGAGCATCCGATCTACACGCCGGAATCCGTTGCCGCGCAACGACGTCTGCCGGAATTGAACGACGGCGTCATCGCGTACGCCGGCGCTTACCAAGGCTGGGGATTCCACGAGGACGGCTGTTCCTCCGGAGTCCGCGCCGCCGCCAGTTTCGGGGTGACCTGGTGACTGCCCTCTACGACACCACCGTCGCGCACGTCCGCCGAGCCGATCCGCCGTACTCGTTCGCACACCGGATGTATGTGTGGCTGGCTGACCTGGACCACCTGCCGCGGCTGCCGTGGTGGCTCCGGCCGTTCGCCCGCTTCGACGGCCGCGACCACTTCAGCCGGGACGAGCCCGGCGACATCCGGTCCAAACTGGACGCTTGGCTCGCGCACCGCGGAGTGGACTTGCGCGGCGGGCCGGTGACGATGCTCGCGTCGGCGCGCGTTCTCGGGTACGTGTTCAACCCGATCACCGTCTACTGGTGCTACACGCCGGACGGCGCGCTCGCCTGCGTGGTCGCCGAGGTGCACAACACCTACGGCGGCCGCCACGCCTACCTGCTCCGGCCCGGGGACGACCTGCGGGCGGACAAGGAGTTCTACGTGTCGCCGTTCCAGGAGATGGCGGGGGAGTACCGGATGCATCTGCCGCGCCCGGACGCGCTGCTCGCGCTGACCGTCGTCCTGCACCGCGAGGGGGACGCCGCGCTGACCGCTACGCTGCGAGGAGTCCGCCGTCCGGTGGGGATCCGCACGCTCGCGCGGTTCCTGCTGGGGAGGCCGCTGCAACCGCAGCGCGTCGCCGCGCTGATCCGCCGCCACGGGCTCGCGCTGTGGCGGCGCAAGGCCCCGCTCGCCGCCCGGACCGGGCAGAACACGGCAGGAGCCCTCCATGGATGAGAGCGCACGCCCGGCAGACCGGCTTTCGGCGGTGCCCCCGACGAGCGCCGAGGACCTGATGGCGCTGGTCGCGAAGGGGGACGAACGCGCCTTCGAACGGCTCTACGATCAGCTCGCCGGTCCTGTCTACGGGCTCGTCCGCCGCATCGTGCGGGACCCCGCGCAGTCCGAGGAGGTCGCGCAGGAGGTGCTGGTGGAGCTGTGGAAGACCGCCACGCGCTACTCGTCCGCGAAAGGCAGCGTCCTGAACTGGGCGATGACGCTCGCGCACCGCCGCGCTGTCGACCGGGTGCGGTCCGCGCGGGCGAGCACCGAACGCGAGCGGAAGGCGACCTTCGAGGCCGCGCGCGGACGGCCGTTCGACGAGGTCGCCGAATCCGTGGCGACCCGGCTGGAACGCTCGCAGGTGCGGCGCTGCCTGAAGACGCTGACCGAATTGCAGCGGGAATCCGTCCTCTTGGCCTACTACCAGGGCTACACCTATCGCGAGGTCGCCGACGTGCTGGACACGCCGCAGGGGACGGTCAAGACCAGATTGCGCGACGGGCTGATCCGGCTGCGCGACTGCCTGGGGGTGACGGCGTGAGCAGTCCGGAGATGCACACATTGGCCGGCGCGTACGCACTCGACGCGCTGTCGGAGGTCGAACGGGCCCAGTTCCGCCGCCATCTCGACCAGTGCGATTCCTGCGCGCAGGAAGTGCGGGAGCTGAGCGAGACCGCGGCGCGGCTCGGCGCGGCGATGGACGAGCAGCCGCCGTCCGGGCTCAAGGACCGGGTCCTCGCCGACATGCGCACGACCCGCCAGCTTCCGCCGCGGACCGGTTCCGCGGAACCTCGCCTGCGCGGCCCGCGCCGCTGGCCGATGCTGATCGCCGCCGCGGCCGCGGTCATCGGTCTCGCCCTCGCGGGCGTGTTCGGCGGGATCGCGCTGCACACCAGCAGCCAGCTGAACACCGCACAGTCCGAATTGGACGCCGCGCGCGACCGGTACCGGCCGGTGGCGGAACTGCTCGCCGCGCCGGACAGCCAGACGTCGCACGTCGCGTCTCCGCGCGGGGGCGGCGGCACGGTGGTGGTGTCGCGCAAGCTCGACCGCGTGATGTTCATGCAGTCGGGGCTGCCGCCGGTCGCGTCCGGGCAGGTGTACGAGGCCTGGCTGATGGGCCCGGGTTTCGAGCCGCGGCCGGCCGGGCTGCTGCCGGGCGGGCCGTCGGGATCGCTGGTCGTGGCGGACGGGCTGGACGGCGCGCAGCAGTTCGCGGTGAGCGTGGAGCAGGCTGGCGGATCGCCGTCGGGGAAGCCCTCGAGCGACGTGGTTCTGGTCGCTTCGGTGCCCGCATAGCAGACCCCGTTCCGGGCCCGGCGGCGGGTTCCGCCCTTGCGCGCGGCTTCGCGTTGTGGCAAAACACCTTTGCCGCTCACGGCGTGGCTACTGGATTAGAGCTTGCGCGGCGCCTACCGTCCTGCCTTGACGCCGGTGGTTGACATAACTCTCACTCTCGGGTTGAGGTTGAGGGTTTCCGGCCCCGGCGGGCGGCATGTGCACATCACGATCAGGAAGGCGGACCCGATGACGCCCCCGCACAACTACCTTGCGGTGATCAAGGTCGTCGGCATCGGCGGCGGCGGCGTGAACGCCGTGAACCGGATGATCGAGGTCGGCCTCAAGGGTGTCGAGTTCATCGCGGTGAACACCGACGCCCAGGCACTGCTCATGTCCGACGCCGACGTCAAGCTCGACATCGGCCGGGAACTGACCCGCGGCCTCGGCGCCGGCGCCGCCCCCGAGGTGGGGCAGAAGGCGGCCGAGGACCACCGCGAGGAGATCGAAGAGGTCATCAAGGGCGCCGACATGGTGTTCGTGACCGCGGGCGAGGGCGGCGGCACCGGCACCGGCGGCGCGCCGGTCGTCGCGCAGATCGCCCGCAAGCTCGGCGCGCTCACGATCGGCGTGGTGACCCGCCCGTTCACCTTCGAGGGCAAGCGCCGCGGCAAGCAGGCCGAGGAAGGCATCCAGCAGCTGCGCAACGAATGCGACACGCTGATCGTCATCCCGAACGACCGGCTGCTGCAGCTCGGCGACATCGGCGTGTCCCTGATGGACGCGTTCCGCTCCGCCGACGAGGTGCTGCTGTCCGGTGTCCAGGGCATCACCGACCTGATCACCACGCCCGGCCTGATCAACCTGGACTTCGCCGACGTCAAGAGCGTCATGTCCGGCGCGGGCTCCGCGCTGATGGGCATCGGCTCCGCGCGCGGCGAGGGACGGGCGATCCAGGCCGCGGAGAAGGCGATCAACTCGCCGCTGCTGGAAGCGTCGATGGACGGGGCGCACGGCGCGCTGCTGTCCATCGCGGGCGGATCGGACCTCGGGCTGTTCGAGATCAACGAGGCCGCGTCGCTCGTGCAGGAATCGGCGCATCCGGACGCCAACATCATCTTCGGGACGATCATCGACGACTCCCTCGGCGACGAGGTCCGCGTCACGGTGATCGCGGCCGGATTCGACGCCGGCGCGCCCACGCACAAGAAGCTCGACCCGCCCGCGTTCGGCGGCAAACAGGGCAACGGCACCGCGTCCGCCTCGGCGGGCCAGGTGGGCGGCGGTTCGGCTCCGCAGTCCCCGCCGCAGAGCGGGGCCACCCCGGTCCCGCCCGCGGGCAGCTCCGGCTACCCGGTGGCCCCGCCGCGGACGCCGTCCTCGGGCCTGCCGCAGCCGGGCACCGGCACGCCGCCGGGCGGTCTTCCGCAGCCGGGCGGCGGCTCGCGGGGGTATTCGCCGATCGGTTCCGGTTCCGCGACGGGCGGTCTGCCGAGCCGTCCGACGACGGTGCACGACGACCCGACCGACGACGACGTGGACGTTCCGCCGTTCATGCGGCGGTAAGCACGGATTCCGGCTGACGGCCGTCCCGGCTTGTCCGGGGCGGCCGTTGTCGTGTCCGGGCCCTCGGGTGTGGGGGGGGGGGGGGTTAAACGCCAAACCCCCCAAAAAAACCCCCCCCCCCCCCCCCCCCCAGGAGCCGAGGAGAAAAAAAAAAAAAAAAAA
>NZ_JBSHAM010000182.1:0-9083 GCF_053611505.1 Amycolatopsis sp. NPDC054798
CCGGTCACCTGCCTGCCGCGCAGGCAGCCCGCGGGTCGCCGTCGGCCGGACTCGGCGACCGTCCGGGTTGGCGGGGCTTCATGGCTGGCGGACGTTGTCTCCAGACCGGGCCGGGGACTCGGCCCGGTCTGGAAGCGGCATCGCCTCCAGACCCAACCGGTGACCGTCTGGCTGGCGGTCTCGGTGGTCCCCGGCCCCGGCCCAGCGCGCGACGGCCGGACCCGGGGACACGACCGTCGTGGTCGGCGACGCCGTTGGCCGATCCGGTGCCCGCCCGGGTGATCGGGCGTTGCCTCCGGGCCGAGCGCGTGGCGGCTGCGCTGGGTACACCACGGCTGCGGTAGGCAACGTCGTTGGCCGAGCCGGTAATCGCCCGGGTTGGGCGGTCCGCTCGGTTGCCGGGCGTTTCCCCCGGACCCGGGCGCGCGACGGCCGGGCCTGGGGACACGACCGTCGCGGTCGGCGACGCGTTGGCCGAGCCGGTGACCGCACGGGTTTACCGGTCTGCTCGCCCGTCAGCGTCGTCTCCAGCCCGGGCCACCCACGCCAGCGGGATGACGAACCCCAGCCGTCGCTTCCGGACGACTCCGCAACCGTCACCCCCAGCCGCGGAAGCCGCCTAGCCGACACCACCTCCGAACCGCGTCACCCGCGTGCCGCGGAAACTCCCCGGCGCCGTCACTGGCCCGCCGCCGGGACGTGGGTCACCAGCAGGGTCACTCCCGCTTCCCCGTCGCAGTCGACCATCACCGGGCCTACTCCGTCGCCGATCTTCGTGGTGAGTTTCGCCGTGGCCTTGAAGGCTTCCGGGTTCGCGTCGACGATCTTGACGTCCTTGAGGATCTGATGGCCCGGGTAGCCGCCGATCACCTTCTTCAGGCCCTTGCCGCCGCCGCAGTTGCCGGTGATCGTGACGTCCCCGCCGGGGGCGGCGGGGTTCGGGTCGACCTTCACGACCGCCCGGGCTCCTTCCGGGGGCTGCTCGGCGGGCGGCTGGGCAGCGGCGACCGGAGCCGCGGCAGCCGCGGCGACCGGAGCCGCCGGGCGGTCGCCGGTGGCCGCCGCGGCGACTCCGATCGTTCCGCCCGCGACGACGGCCGCGGCGAGTGCCGTGGCGGCGGCCAGGCGGCCGTGGCGCAGAACCGAAGACTTCGCTGACATTCCGTTTCCCTCCCTCGAGGTGTCCATTGAGGACACTCTGCGGTGCACCCGTGTTCGGGTTCGTCCGGGTAGTCGACGCGACCCCCGCCGGAGGTTCTCCCCGAAGCAAAAAGTGACCGGCATCACACTGGCAGTGAAGGGCTACGATGGCGGGAAATCGACGCTGGCGGGGAGTTTTCGTGACGGTGGCGGGAGAAGCGCGCGAACGGCTGAGTCCGCGGGTCGCCAAGCAGGTGCGCGATCTGATCCTGACCGGCGCGGTCCGCGGCGGCGAGCGGCTGCGCACCGAGCATCTGGCGGAGCGCCTCGGCGTCAGCGCCACCCCGGTCCGCGAGGCGCTGATGGCGCTGGCGGGCGAGGGCATGGTGGATTTCCGTCCAGGGCGCGGATTCCGGGTGATCCCGGTGACGCGCCGGGACGTCGTGGACGTCTACGCGATGCAGGCCTACGTCTCCGGCGAGCTGGCGGCGCGCGCGGCGGAAGCCTTCGATCCGGCGGGGCTGGCGCGGCTGGACGACCTTCAGCGCGAGATCGAGAAAACCGTCCGCGACGGCGACCTCGACGCGACCGAGCGGGCCGATTTCGCGTTGCACCGCATGGTCAATCGCGCGGCCTCCGCGCCGAAGTTCACCTGGATGCTGTCCCTGACGCTCAGGTATGTGCCCTTCTCCGCGTACGCCGACATTCCCGGCTGGCCGCTGCTGGCCCGCGACGACCACGATCGGGTGCTCGCCGCGCTGAACGAGCGCAAGCCGGACGCGGCCCGGGAGGCGATGGCGGCGCACATCCGCGAGGCGGGGGACCTGCTGGTGGATTTCCTCGCGGCGCAGGGCGTGCTCGCGGAGCACTAGACAGCGGGAGCGTTTTCTATAGAATCCGGCGGGGGAAGAGGAGCTCAGGTCGAAGGAGACTCGGTGGCTGAACGCGACGTGCTGTACCTCGGCGGCGAATGGGTCCGTTCGGACGGAAAAGCCACGATCCCGGTGGAAAACCCGGCCACCGAGCAGGTCCAGGCGCGCATTCCGGAGGGCACGGCCGCCGACGCAGACCGGGCGGTCCGGGCGGCGCGCGAGGCGTTTCCCGGATGGGCCGCGACCACCCGGGCCGAACGCGCGGAGCTGCTGCGCAAACTCGTTGACGGGCTGGCGAAACGAGCCGGCGAGATCGGCGAGACGATCGCCAAGGACGTCGGCACGCCGTTGCGGATCGCGACCCGGATCCAGGCCGCGCTGCCGCAGACCGACGTGCAGACGTACGTCGATCTGCTCGGCGAGGACGAGCCGGAAGAGAAAGTCGGCAACTCGCTGATCGTGCGCGAACCGGCGGGCGTGGTCGCGGCGATCACCCCGTGGAATTACCCGCTGCACCAGATCACCTGCAAGATCGCGCCCGCGCTCGCCGCGGGCTGCACGGTCGTGGTGAAGCCGAGCGAGGTCGCGCCGCTGAGCGCCTACCAGCTGTTCGACGCGATCCACGAGGCCGGTTTCCCGCCCGGCGTGGTCAATCTGGTCACCGGGTACGGGCCGGTGGTCGGCGAGGCGCTGGCGACGCATCCGGACGTCGATGTCGTGTCGTTCACCGGTTCGGTGCGCGCCGGGACGCGGGTCGCGGAGCTGGCGGCGCGCACGGTCAAGCGCGTCACGCTGGAGCTGGGCGGCAAGTCCGCCAACGTGATCCTCGAAGACGCGGACCTGGCGACGGCGGTCAAAGTCGGCGTCTCCAACGCGTTCCTCAACGGCGGCCAGACCTGCACGGCATGGACGCGAATGCTTGTCCCGCGCGAAAAACAGGACGAAGCGGCAGCGCTCGCGAAGACGTTCGCCGAAGGGTTCACGACGGGCGATCCGCTCGACCCCAAAACCAAACTCGGCCCGCTCGTCTCGGCCGCGCAGCGGGACCGGGTGCGCGGCTACATCGAGAAGGGCATCGCCGAGGGCGCGACTCTCGTGACCGGCGGCGCCGAAGCCCCGGCGGACACCGGATATTTCGTCGCACCGACGGTTTTCGCGGGCGTGGACCCCGATTCGACGATCGCGCAGGAGGAGATCTTCGGCCCGGTGCTGTCGATCATCCCGTTCGACGACGAGGAAGACGCGCTGCGGATCGCGAACAACTCCCGCTACGGCCTGCACGGCGCGGTGTGGTCCGCCGACCAGGACCGGGCGCTGGCCTTCGCGCGCAAGGTCCGGACCGGGCAGATCGACGTGAACGGCGGGGCCTTCAACCCGCTGGCCCCGTTCGGCGGCTACAAGCAGTCCGGTCTCGGCCGCGAGATGGGCCGCGCGGCGCTCGACGAGTTCACCGAACTCAAATCCATCCAGCTCTAGCGCGAACCCGAGGAGAAGACACCGTGGTCAAAGCCGTGGTCGTGCGAGAGCAGGGCGGGCGTCCGGAGGTCTGCGACATCGTGCTGCCGCCGGTCGGACCCGGGGACGTGCGGGTGCGGATCGCCGCCGCCGGGGTGTGCCATTCCGATCTGTCCATGGTGGACGGAACGCTGCGCCCGCAGTATCCGTTCGTGCCGGGGCACGAGGCGTCCGGCGTCGTCGCGGAAGTCGGCGACGCGGTCACGCACGTGCAGCCGGGGGACCGGGTGGTGCTCAACTGGGCCGCCGCGTGCCGGGAGTGCTGGTTTTGCCGGGCCGGGGAACCCTGGTTGTGCTCGGCGATCGAGGGCGTCACCACGCTGCCGCGCGGGGAACTGGACGGCGAACCGCTCAACGTCCTGCTCGGCGTCGGCGGATTCGCCGAGGAAACCGTGCTGCCCGGGCGATCCGTCGTGCCGCTGCCGGGCGGCGTGCCGCTCGATCTGGCCGCGTTGATGGGCTGCGCGGTGCTGACCGGAGTCGGCGCGGTGCGCAACACCGCGAAAGTCCGAAAAGGACAGAGCGTGCTCGTGCTCGGGCTCGGCGGGATCGGGTTGTGCGTCGTGCTCGGGGCGAAGCTCGCGGGTGCCGGGCAGATCATCGCGGCCGATCTGTCGCCGGAGAAGGAAGCGCTCGCTCGCGCGGCCGGCGCGACGGATTTCCTGGTGAGCGACGACAAACTCGCCAAGCAGGTGCGCGCGCTGACCGAGGGCCGCGGCGCGGACTACGCCTTCGAATGCGTCGGCGCGGCGGCGACGATCCGCACGGCGTGGAGTTCGGTGCGCCGCGGCGGGCATTGCACGGTGGTCGGCGTCGGGCGCAAGGACCAGCAGGTCGTGCTGAACCCGCTGGAGATCTTCCACTTCGCCCGCACGCTCACCAGCACGGTCTACGGCGCCTCCGACCCGGATCGCGACATCCCGGTTCTCGCCGACGAGGTCCGTTCGGGCGAGCTGGACCTGGAAACCCTGGTGACGCACCGGATTTCGCTCGAGGAGGTGGGCGAGGCGTTCGACCGGATGCGGCGCGGGGAGGGAGCCCGCTCGCTGGTCCGCATCGGGGACCAAGGCCGGTGACTAAGGGTCCGTGAAGGACTCCTTGAGGGAATCTGATTCCCTCAAGGAGTCCTTCACGGACAACAACCTCGGTCAGTCAGCCACGTCCAGCGCCGCCTGGATGATGCTGTCGGTGTCGATGCCGTGGTGCCGGTACACGCTTTCCAGATCGCCCGACTGCCCGAACCGCGTCACGCCCAGGTGCGCCGCCCGCACGCGGTGGACGTTCGCCAGGAACGCCAGCGTGTGCGGATGCCCGTCGAGGACCGTCACCATCGGCGCGGACCGTTCGGACGGCAGCGCCGACTCCAGAATCCACGTGTCGGCGGTGTCCTGCCCCGCCCGCGCCTGCACGGCGCGGAACAGCAGGCCGGGGCTCGTCACGCACACGACGTCGGCGTGCTTGCCCAGCGCGTCGAGCCGGTCGGCGGCTTCCAGCGCCTCGGTGACCATCGCGCCCATCGTCACCAGCGTGACGTCCGGCCGCGCCACCGCGGCGGTGCGGATCGGGTACGCGCCCGCCACGACCTGCCGGCGGCGGCGTTCCCGCGCGGCCGGATCAGCCGGCACCGCGGCGAGGCTCTGGTCCACCGGACGGGTCGACAGGCGCAGGTAAGCGGAAGTTCCGTCGGGGCGGCCGAGCCGGGCCAGCGAGGCGAGCAGAGTCCACTCGACGTCCAGCGCGAACGCGGGCTCGTAGGTCACGCAACCCGGCTGTTCGAGCCCGACCGACGGCGTGGTCACCGACTGGTGCGCACCGCCTTCGGGCGCGAGCGTGACGCCGGACGGCGTACCGACCAAAATGGACTGTCCGCCGCCGTAGATGCCGAACGACCACGGTTCCAGCGCGCGCTCGACGAAGGGGTCGTAAAGCACCCCGATCGGCAGCAGCGGACGGCCCCAGCGCGACCACGTGGTGCCCAGTTCGCCGAGCGCGCTCACCAGGTTCACCTCGGCGATGCCCAGTTCCAGATGTTGCCCGCTGGGCCGTTCGCGCCAGTGCAGGATCGTCTCCGGGTCGTCGGCGAACCAGTCGACGCGTTCCTGCGGCGACCACACGCCGACCTTGTTGACCCAGCCGCCGAGGTTGGTGCTGGACGAGACGTCCGGGCACAGCGTCACCACGAGTTCCGCCGCTTCGGGCGCTTCGCGGGTCAGATCGAGCAGCGCGCGGCCGAGCGCGGCCTGCGTCGTGGTGCGGCCGGACGGCGTGCGGCCGATGTCGGACGGCAGCGCCGGAACCGGTTGCAGCTCAACGGGTTCCCGCTCCAGCCGAGCGGCTGTCGAAGCGCACAGCTGCGCGGCCGCGGAGCCTTCGGGGAATTTCTGCCACGGGTTGTCCGGCGAGATTCCGACGCGATCGGCCAGCGCACCCAGCTGCTCGGCGGTCAGCAGCGACGAGTGGTTCTGCGGGTGCCCCTCGCTGGCGAGCCCGAATCCCTTGACGGTGTAAGCGAAAACGACCGTCGGCCGGTGGTCTTCGATGGCGTCGAACGTGTCCAGCAGCGCGGACAGGTCGTGGCCGCCGAGGTTGCGGATGGCGGCGTGCAGCGTGTCGTCGTCGAGGGAGTCCAGCAGCGGGGCCAGTTCCGGAGCCGCGAGGCGTTCGCGAAGCTGAGCCGGGGTGCAGCGGAGAAGCCGCTGGTACTCCGGGTTCGGCATCTCGTCGATGCGCCGCCGCAGCGCCTCGCCGCCCGGCCGCTCGAACAGGTCCTGCAGCAGCCGCCCGTACTTCACGGTCAGCACCTGCCAGCCGGCCGCCTCGAACATGCCCTGCAGCCGGGTCGCGCCGATGTTCGGCACCACGCGGTCCAGCGACTGCCGGTTCAGGTCGACGATCCAGACGACCTCGCCCAGTTCGGCGACGTTCGGGTCGAGGATCGCCTCCCAGCACGCGCCCTCGTCCAGTTCCGCGTCGCCCACGAGCGAGTACTGCCGTCCGGCGCCCGCGCCGCCGCCGTGCGACTCGACGTAGCGCCGCGCCAGCGCGCCCCAGATCGGGGCGGTCGCGCCGATGCCGACCGAACCGGTGGAGTAGTCGACGCGGTCCGGGTCCTTCGAACGCGACGGGTAGCTCTGCAGACCGCCGAACTCGCGCAGCGTCGTCAGGTACTTCTCGTCGAGGTCGCCGAGGAGGTAGTTGATCGCGTGCAGCACGGGGGAGGCGTGCGGTTTCACCGAAACCCGGTCCTCGGCGCGCAACCGGGCGAACCACAGCGCGGTCATGATCGACACCATCGAGGCGCTGGACGCCTGGTGCCCGCCGACCTTGAGCCCGGTCGGATTGGGCCGCACCCGGTTCGCGTGGTCGATGATCGCGGTCGACAGCCACAGCACCCGGTCCTGCACCTCGCGCAGGACGGTCACCGTGTCGTTGTCCGGAAGGCGTTCGGGGGCGGCGCTGCTCACGACGAATCGGACCTTTCTTGGGCGGAAAGTTCAGGCCAGTCCAGCAGAGCTGGGTAGAGTGCACAACAAGCGCGCACGACATTGCGCAGAACGCCCAAGTCAGCACCTCGCGGTGCGGAGAGGACTGCGCAGCATGCCCAGCACTCAGCGGCTCGACGCCACCGACGCCCGGATCCTGCTCGCGCTCGGCCGCACCCCGAGGGCCACCGCGGTCGCGCTCGCCGACGAACTGGGCCTGTCCCGCAATACCGTGCAAAGCCGGTTCGCCCGGCTCGAACAGGGCGACGCGCTGCGCTCGGCCGAGCACCGGATCGACCCGGCCGCGCTCGGCTACCCGCTCACCGCGTTCGTGACCGTGCAGGCGCGGCAGCGGCTGCTGGACGAGGTCGGCCGTGCGCTCGCCGCGGTGCCGGAAGTGCTGCAGGTGCGCGGATTGACCGGCGCGCAGGACCTTCTGGTGCACGTGGTGGCCACCGACGCCGACGACCTGTACCGGATCGCCGGGGAAATGCTGGAGATCCCCGGCGTCGAGCGCACCAACAACGCGCTCGTCATGCGCGAGATGGTGCCCTACCGGCTCACCCCGCTGCTCGAGCGCGCCGCGCGGCGCTGAAGGTCACGGCTGGTCGTCGGCCGCGCGTTCGCGGTGCCGCTGCAGCAGGCTCCGGTGCGCCCAGACCAGCAGCGGCGCCGCTGTCAGGCCCCACAGGAACCAGCCGGTTTCCCCGGCCATCAGGCCGAAGACCAGCATCAGCAGGGCGGTGGCCTCGGCGAGGACGAGGATCTTCTGCCACCGCCGGGACTGCGCGGGCAGCACGCCTTGGCTCAGCGTCGCGGCGAAAACGGGGTCGCTCGCGGCGAGTTCCTCTTCGATCTTCCGCAGGGCGCTGCGGTCGCGATAGGGCAGCATGATCCCCTCCTCGGGCAGGACGGGCCGGTGATCGCTCAAGTACCAGTGGAGTACCCGGCCCAGGGCCCCGTCAAGCCCGGGTTTTCCAGGAACGGTCCGGGGCCCGGGGCCGTTGCGAACTGAAACACGTTCTAATAACGTGCCGGGGGTGAGATACGGGATCGTGTTGTTCACCAGCGACCGGGGCATCTCCCCGGCGGCGGCCGCCCAGGCCGCGGAAGAGGCCGGGTTCGCGACGTTCTACGTGCCCGAGCACACCCACATCCCGGTCCGGCGGGACGCCCCGCATCCCCGGACCGGCGATTCCTCGCTTCCGGACGACCGTTATCTGCGCACGCTCGACCCGTGGGTCGCGCTGGCCAGCGCGGTGCCGGTGACCTCGACGATCCGGCTGGCCACCGCGGTGGCGCTGCCGGTGGAAAGCGATCCGATCACGCTGGCCAAGACCGTCGCGACGCTGGACCACCTGTCCGGCGGCCGGGTCGCGCTCGGCGTCGGGTTCGGCTGGAACACCGACGAACTCGCCGACCACGGCGTGCCCGGGAAGCGGCGGCGCACCGCGTTGCGCGAGTACCTCGAGGCGATGCGCGCGTTGTGGACCGAGGAGGAGGCGAGCTACGCGGGCGAGTTCGTCGAGTTCGGGCCGAGCTGGGCGTGGCCGAAACCGGTGCAGCCCAAGGTTCCGGTGATCGTCGGCGCGGGCGGGAACGAGCGCACGTTCCGCTGGATCGCGAAGCACAGCGACGGCTGGCTGACCACGCCGGGCGAGGACGACATCACCGCGAAAGTCGCGCAGTTGCGCGAAATCTGGCGCGAAGAAGGCCGCGAGGGCGAACCGGAGGTGATCGCGCTCGGCCCGCGCCCGGATCCGGAGCGGCTGGCCCAGCTTGAACACGCGGGCGTCACCGAGGTCGTGTTCGGCCTGCCGGACCGCTCGGCGGGCGAGGTCGAAGCGTGGCTGGACCGGCTCGCCGGGAAGCTCGGCCAGCTCGCCGGGGCCTGACCGGCGTCCACTTCGGACCGCACTACCTCCATTGGTATGGACCTGCTCGGTGAGCAAGCGATAAGCACCTGAACGGGTGAACTCGGCCGCCGCGCGTCATTCCCGGAACGGCTTTCCCTCTCGTTTCGTGTGGCGGTGACCGGCCGGCCCCCCCCCCCCCCCGCCCCGGCCCCCCGCGC
>NZ_JBSHAM010000183.1:0-6830 GCF_053611505.1 Amycolatopsis sp. NPDC054798
ATCCGGGGCGGCACTCGTCGCCCCTCGGCATCTGTGCGGTGTTTTGCGATCGGAGCGAGCGCTGGGTGTCTCGCGCGACGGATCTTTTCTGATCGCAAGCCGTATAGGTCGTTATACATTTGAGAGAAGCTCGTGCAGCCGGCGGGCAACGGCGAAGTCCGGCACCGTGTTCGTTCCTTCTCGAAGATCCGCCGCCAGCTGTTCGTAGACATGGCCCACATTCGCCGCCTGGACGGGCAAATCGCTCGCCTCCCCCACCGGAACCACCGTCCATTCCGGACTTCCCGGGCGCGACAAGTGAAGGCCCAGCCAGCCGATCTGCAGTTGCGCGGCCCACGGGTCGGCGTCCGGCACGGAAGTCAGCGCGAGATTTCCTTCGGTGCCCGCGATTTCGATCCGCGTCCGGGGCAGCACCGCTTCCCCGTCGTGCAGGTGGACGGAAACCACTGCCCCGCCGTCGAGTTCGGCGTGTGCGAGGAAGTGGTCCGGCGCAGTGGCCGTGATCGGCTCGCCCGTCTCGGCGACGCGATGCGAGCTGTTCCGGATTGCGGTACGGGCGGTCAGCTCGCGGATCGGTCCCAGCAGGTGCTGCACCAGATCGAGCGCGTGCCCGCCGAGGACTTCGACCAGGCCGGCACCGGCGCGGCGGTCGTAGGTGTAGGCCGTCCATCCGGGAACCTCGCGAGTGTTTCCTTTGCTGCGCGAGCTGTAGACGGTCGCGGACTGCACCGTGCCGATCTCCCCCGCCGCGATCATCGCGTGAGCCCGGCGGACGGCGGGCGAGAATCGCGCCTGCAGACCGACGGCCGTACGCACCCCGGCCCGCTCCCCCGCCGCAGCCAAGGCGGCGGCTTCCTCCGCGGTCGTCGTCAGCGGCCACTCGCAGTAGACGTGCTTGCCCGCCTCCAGAGCGGCCGCCACCAGCTCGACGTGCGCGGGCACCTTCACCGTGACAACAACCAGGTCGACGTCGGGATGCCCGGCGAGGCTCCGTGCGTCAGTGAAAGCGTGTCGCGCCTTGAAGCGGACACGTGCCTCTTCCGCACTGCTGGTGCGAGTCGTCGCGACCGCCGTGAGCGCGAAGTCGGGCGACGCCGCAATCGCGGGGACATGTGCCCGCGCGGCCCAGCCTCGATCCGGGTTCGCGCCGAGGATTCCGACGCCGATCGGCTTGGTCAAGCCCCCACCTCCACTAAGCGGGTCATCCTGTTCCGGTTCCGTCAAGCTACCAGAAGCGGAACAGAGTGACCCGCTTGGTTAGACTGCGGGAATGCCGGACTCCGCCGTCGCCGCACTGCTCGCCCAAGGCCGCCCGCGCGCCGACGCGCAGCGCAATGTCGAGCGGCTGGTCGCGGCGGCCCGCGAAGCGCTCGACGAACTGGGGCTCGCAGTCACGACCCGCGACATCGCGCAACGCGCGGGCGTCGGCCTCGGCACGCTGTATCGGCGCGTCCCGTCGCTGGACGCCCTCCTCGCCGCGATCCTCACCGACACGATCGACGAGATGACCGAACTCGCCGCGCACGCGCTCGACTCCCCCGACCCGTGGCTGGGCTTCGCGGAATTCGCCGAGGCCTATGTCCAGCTGCGCGCGTCAAGCTGCGGGCTGCACGACGCGCTGTCCGGCCGCGGCGAGCAGCTTGAGCTGGAACCACGCATCACCCGCCTGCGACGAGCGATGCGACACCTGGTCCAGCGCGCGCAAAAGGCCGGAACGCTCCGCGCCGACCTCGACTGGCGGGACGTTCCGTTCGCGCTCGCCACCGCAATCCCGCCCGGCCGCACGGTCGGCCTGGTCCCGGGCGAAGATCAGTGGCGGCGGAATCTGCGCATCATCCTCGACGGCCTCCGCTCGGCACGATCGCCTGCTCCAGAAGGCCCTGCAGCACCCGCTGCTCCTTCGCATTGAGCCCGGCCAGCGGCGAATCCCGGGCCAGCAGTTCGAGCAGCCGCTCGCGCAGCGCCGTGCCGTCCCCGGTCAGGATGAGATGTTTGGCGCGCCGGTCGGTCGGATGCGCACGACGCTCGATCAGCCCTTGCTTCTCCAGCTTGTCGACGACGAACGTGGCGTTCGACGGTTCGCAGCTCATCCGCTCGGCCAGCTCGCGCATGGTCATCGGACCGGTCAGCTCCCGCAGCGCGGTCGCCTGCGCGGCGGTCAGCCCCAGCGCCGTCGCGCGCTCGCGGACGTGGTCGGCGATCTGCTGCGCCAGCCCGTTCACCAGACCGCACAGCTCCCGTTCGGCGATCGCCTGAGGTTCCGTCATGGGTCCATCCTAGCAACTCCATCAAGTCAGAATATTTAAAGCTTGAATGTTTCTAACTTGATGCTTATGGTCGGAGGCGACTGAGGGAAGGGAACGAAACCGTGCTCGACGACCGACTGCGCAGACCAGCGGCACTCCGTACCGTGCACCTGGGCGAGACAAAGGTGTCCTTCGTGCCGGACGGTGCGGTGCAAGGGGATCCGCGCCGATGGCTGCCCGACAGCACCGCCGAGACCTGGGCCGCCCGCCCGGAGTACCTGGACGACGACGGCTACCTCGTCGCGAGCATCGGCGGCCTCCTGGTGGAACGCGACGGCCGCGCGCTGCTGATCGACACCGGGTTCGGACCGCAGTCGCTGCCCGCCGAGCCGGGCGCACCGAACGGTGCGCTGCACGGCGGCGCACTCCTCGACAGCCTGGCCGCACTCGGGCGAAAGCCGCAAGACATCGAGACGGTCGCGCTCACGCATCTGCACTCGGATCACGTCGGCTGGGCCGGGCAGCTGGCGTTCCCCCTGGCCGAATATCTGGTCACGGAACCGGAATGGGCTCAGCGCGAGGCGTCCGGAGAGAGTGCCGCGTTGGCACCGCGGGTCCGCACGATCCAGGACGGGCAGGAAGTGTTTCCCGGCGTCCAAGTTCGCTTCGCCGCCGGGCATACGCCGGGGCACGCCGAATACGTGATCACCGACGGCGGCCAGCGGCTGATCGCGTTCGGCGACTCGGTCCATTCGCCGATACAGATCGAAAATCCGGGCTGGTCCTGCGTGTACGACCACGATCCGGCCGAGGCCGCCAGCCACCGCCGGAAACTCGTCGCGGAACTGGCCGAACCCGGGACGATCGGCTTCGGGAACCACTTCGCCGACGTCGTCTTCGGGCGCGTCCGCGACGGCCGCTGGCAGCCGCTCGGCCGCTAGGGTCGGGCGGATGGTCCGGCTGATCCACCTCAACGGTCCGTCCGGCATCGGGAAATCCACCGTCGCGCGGCGCTACGCCGATCTGCACCCGGGAGTGCTCGCTCTCGAAGCCGACCAGGTGGTCACGATGATCGGCGGCTGGCGGGCCGCGTTCTGGGACACGCTGCCCGCCGCGCGACGGCTCGCGCTCGCCATGGCGGAAACGCATCTGCGGGCCGGACACGACGTGGTCCTGCCGCAGCTGGTGACTCGCGTCGAGCAGGCCGAACGGTTCGAAGAAGCGGCGCGCGCGGCGGGCGGCGAGTACATCGAGATCATGCTTGCCGCGCCCCGGTCGCAGGCGAAGGCCCGGTTCGCCGCACGCGGCGACCACGCGGCGGCCGACGCGATGGCCGAACTGGGCGGCCCGGTCCTGCTCGACCGCATCCACGACCACGTCGCGGAATACCTCCCGCTCCGTCCACAGTGCACAGTGCTGGACACCGGACGCCTCGATCCGGGCGAAACGTGCGCGGAAGTCGCGGAGATCGTTGCCCGCCGAGCACCGGCGGGGGCACCGCGTGCACGGAACGGGGACCAAACGGGTAACCCTCCGCCCAGTCCGGCCTGAGCGCGGTATATGTCGAGGAGTGCCAGGACACAGAGCCGACGCGGTCCGGCCGCTGCCAGCCGGGCGGACCGCGCGCCGCGAGCGGACCGGACCCGCGTTCGCCGTGCTACTGGCCGCCGCGACTGATTCCAGCGCAATCCCGGGAACCGCGCCCTTCGACGGCGCGGCCGCGGCCGGCACCTCCGAACCCGGCCTGGCGACGGCATTCCTCGACCCGATCCCGCGCACGTCCTTCCGGAAGAGACTCCCATGCCAGAACCCGCTGCCCGCACGGATTTCCCCACGCCGCCCTGGCTGCTCAGCGCGACCGACCGCGTCGCCCTGCGCGCCTTCGCCGCGAGCCTCCTCGACAGCACGGCGTCCGACCTCGACCTGGCCTACTCCCTCGCCACCCGCACCCCGCTGGCGCACCGCGTCCTGGTCCCGGCGGGCGACCGAACCGCCCTCGAAGCGGTCGCGAGCGGCACAACGACCGGCGAGACCGTGTCAGAGCGTCCCCGGCTGACCTTCGTCTCCCGCGGCAGCAAACTCTCTCCGGGCCGAGAAACCGAATTCTCCCAACGGTTTCCTCTCTTCTCCGAGACTTTCGACGCGATGTTAGGCGATTATCAGGACTGGCTCTTCGCTTTCCAAGCCGCACTGTGCTCCCTGGTGGAATCATGGGGCCTCCGACCGGAAGCCGTCGCCCGCGTGACCAGGCGGCCCTGGGACGACACCAGCCTCGTCCTGGACCTCACCCCGTCCTCGGTCCGGGAGCTTCTCGCCGAACTCGCCCGGCTGCACACCGCGGGCATTCCCGTCGCCTGGAACAAGGTTTTCGCCGGGAGCGGCGCGCGGCGGGTCGACCTGCCCGGCGAAAGCCTGCTCTACCGTCCTCGATGGATTCCCGTGCCAGCGAAGCCCGGCCAAGCCGAAATCCTCGAAATCCCCGCCGGCGGCGACCTCCACTCCCTTGCCGCCGACACCCTGCACAAGCTGCAGCACCGCGAGGACCGGCTCGTCGTCGTGACCACCAACGCGACCGGACCCAACCCCGACCTCGCGAGCGCCGCCGTGCGGGGCCTGGTCAACGCGGCCGGAATCACCGCCGTCGACCTCGACCAGCCGACCCCCGCCACCGAGATCCTCGACCTCGTCGGCGGCAGCACCGAACCTCAGCTCGCTGTCCGCGACGGTGTCCCGCACGCCTTCCGGATCTCCCCCGCGACCGCCTCCACTGCCCGGCCCATCGACCCGGCCGGCACTGTCCTCGTCACCGGCGGCACCGGCCGGATCGGGGCCCTGCTGGCCGAGCACCTCGTCGCCGAGCACGGCGTCCGGCACCTCGTGCTGGCGAGCCGGAGCGGTCCCGCCGCCCCCGGCGCCGAACACCTCCAGGCAGGTCTCGACGCGGACGTCCGCATCGCCGCCATCGACGTCGCCGACCCGGACCAGGTCGAAAGCCTCATCGCTTCTTGCGACCCGCCGCTGACGGCTGTGATCCACTGCGCCGCCGTATTCGACGACGACGTCCTCGCGGCGCGAACCCCTGCCTGCCTCGACCCGGTCCTGCGCGCCAAAGCCGACTCCGCGCGGATCCTCCACGAAGCGACGAAACACCTGCCGCTGTCGGCGTTCGTGCTCTTCTCGTCTCTCGCGGGCACCTTCGGCGAAGCCGGGGAGCCGCACTACTCCGCCGCCAACCGGTTCCTCGACGCCCTTGCCACCCATCGCCGGGCGAACGGTCTGCCCGCCGTCTCGATCGCTTGGGGCAAATGGGACACCGCGCTCTTCGACGCCGCTCTCGGCAGCGAAGAACCGGTCTTGCTCGGCCCGGATGACGAATACCCCGGCCGGAAGGTGACATCCGTCATCGGGTCCGCCCGCCGCGGGCTCCAATACTCAATGCCATGAACAAGATCCGGGCCGCCGCCGCGGCCGCCGCTCTCACCGCCGGGCTCACCGTCTTCGCCCCGGCCGCCGCCGACGCCACGACCTCGGCACTGACTTTCGGCATCTACCCCGGCGGTTACGCGGGCGGCGGCTCCACCACCGGCAAACCCGACAATCCGGCCAAGGTCAAGAAAGCCTTGGCACAGCTGCAATCCGGCCACAAGCCGTTCCTGCTCCGCGACTACCTCGGCTGCGGCAGCGCCTTCCCGGACGACGAAATGCAGTACCTCGCACCGGGCCGCCGGCTCGACGTCGTGCTCAGCTACTCCGGCGAGAGCATGCCGGAATGGCAGACCTGCGTGGAGAACACGGTCCACCGCTACGGCCCGGTCGCCGACACGATCTCGGTGACCCTCGAACAGAACGTGCTGCCCAAGCCGAACGGCGACGACGCCTTGGTGCGAGGCGTCATCGCGGGCAAGAAGGCAGCCGACCGGGACGGATTCGACCGGCTGCAGCTCGGTTTCGACGAGGTCGCCTTCACCCGGCCGTTCACCCAGTTCTGGCAGCACCTCGCCCAGCTCGGCGGCGCGGAGTTCAGCCGGTCGGTCGGCTTCGTCGGCGTCGACCTCTACCCGGACGCCGGGCTGCCCGGCATCCCTCCGCAGTCCGACCTCGCCGGGTTCGTCCACCAGACCCTGCACAACGTCCGCACGCAGGAGATGCCGATCGCCGGTCTCGGCCGCGACGTGCCGATCCGGGTGTCGGAGAACGGCTGGGCGACGCACACCGCCGAGCGCACGCCCGCCGACCAGGCCCGCGCGCTCACCACGGAGATCCTGGCGATCAACCAGGACCGCGTCACGGAGAACGTAGCCAGCTACGAGATGTTCGACCTGCGCGACGACGTCACCGGCTCCCCCAGCCCGTTCGACAACTTCGGTCTCCTGACCGACGACTACACCCCGAAGCCGATGTACTGGCTGTATCGCGGTCTGATCTCGGCCCTCGGCCGGTCCTGAGCGTTTTTTGCTTTGAACGCGAGCCGGGGGGGGGGGGGGTGTTTTGGGTGGCGGCGCGCCCGCGGGGGAAGGTTGATGATATGAAATAAAAGGAAGTAATAGACAGCAGAGGAGCGAGAGGGGCGGCCAGCCCCGGGAC
>NZ_JBSHAM010000183.1:6840-8902 GCF_053611505.1 Amycolatopsis sp. NPDC054798
TTTGTGTTTTATTTTGTTTTGTGGGTGGGGCTGTGGTCTGTCTTTTATGAGGGCGGCCCCCCGGCCGTATAGGTCGTTATACAGTAATCAGCTGACGGAAATGTCGTCCGCGTAGATCGCGCTCTGGCCGTACCAGCCGTGGACGTACACCGTCACCGCGCCGGACGAGCCGGTCGTGAACGGCACGGTCAGTTTGGTCCAGCCGGAGTTGCCCGTCCACGAGCTGGCCGTCGCTCCCCCGCGAACCCCGGCGTAGGCGTAACCACCCTGCACCCACGCCGTCAGCGTGTACGCGTGATTCGGCGCGAGCGTGAGGTTCTGCGCCGCTTCCCCAGTGGTCGACGCGGTCGGCGACACCTGCAGCGCATGGCTGCCGGAGTGCACCGGCGAGGACACGATCGTCCCCCCGCTCCACGGGCTCAGCGCACCGGTCTCGAAATTGCCGTTGACGACGCTGCCGGTCGGGCTGGTTCCCTTGACCGTCAACGTGTACGTGACGGAGTGGCTGCCACCGCCCGGAGCCGTGCCGGTGACAGTCAGCGGGTAGACGCCCGGCTGGGTGGCCGCCGTCGTCGTGATCGACAGGTTCGCGCTGTCCCCCGCCTTGACCGTCGTCGGGCTGACCGAGGCGGTCACCCCGCCCGGCGCTCCGCTCACCGACAGCGAAACCTGTTGCGCCGTACCGGAAGTTACCGCCGTGGCCACCTTCGCGGCCGCCGAACCGCCCGGGTCGACCGAGGCCGAGGACGGGCTCGCCGACACCGAGAAGTCGTTGCCCGGCACCGGAGTTCCGCCGGTGAACGGGGAGAACGTGTGGCTGAAGTACCACTTGTCCTGCGCGATGCCGGAACAGTCGTCCCGCGCCCCGGTGCCCGGGCAGGTGCCGTTGTCCCGCTGCAACGCCCAGAACGACAGCATGTTGATGCCCTTGGACACTGCCCAGTTGTAGACGGTCACCGCGTCGGCGGTGGTGAACGTCTCGGCCGCGCCGAAGTCGTCGATGCCCGGCATCTCGGTGACGCCGACCATCCCCCACAGCTGTTCCTGCGTCTTGTCCGGATACAGCGACGCCAGCTGCGACACCAGTCCGGCCGCGGCGGTCTGGGTGTCCTGCGCCATCTGGTGCGAGGCGTTGTCGTAGTAGTCGAAGGTCATCAGGTTGACCACGTCGACCTTGGCTCCGTTGGAAACCGCGTTCCGCAGCACGTCCAAGGCGCTGGTCAGGCCGCTCGTGGTGGTCGGCAGCGTATAGGAGATCTGCACCTGGCGGCCGTTGGCGGCGGCCCAGTCCTGGACCTTCTTGATCGCCTTGTTCCGGCGGTCGATGCCCGCCGAGTTGGTCAGCGAGTTGTCCTCGATGTCCATGTCCAGGCGCGGCACGTCGTAGGTGGTGATCAGCGATTCGTAGGCCGCCGCGATCTGGTCGACGTTCGTGCAGCTGTCGGCGATCTCGGTGGCGTTGTGGTCCGCGGTGTAGCCGCCGAACGACGGGATCACGTCGCCGCCGCGCGAACGGATGGTGCGGAAGTCCGCGCCGAACGTCGAATCCGCCACCGGCATGCTGGCGTCGCCGTTCCAGAGAACGGTGCAGGAACCGGAGGAGGCGGTCTGCAGGAAGGCCATCGTCAGGTGCTTGACGCCCGCCTCCTGGGCCATCGCGGCCGGGCTCTGGCCGTTCCAGGACTCGAAGTACGGCGCGAACACGTGGTTCGGCAGCGGCGTCGCGGCGTGCGCGGGCGCCGCGGTGGCGACCAGCACGCCCAGCGGAGCCGCCGCGGCGGCCAGGACAGCGGACAATCGTGACAAGTGACTTCTTCGTCGCATGCGGGCTCCAGAGCCGAAAAGGGGGCCGTGCGGCAGCGGAGCACGGCCGGAACCTTCTCAGAATTGGACTGGACCAGTCACCCGTCAAGGTCTAGACCACTAATGCGGCCGAACGGCCCGGTCGGATCGTCGGGCGCCACCGGGGCCTGGTGGTCCGGTCTCGTGTGTGGTTGGGGGGCGGGGGGAGGGGGCGGGTCCAACACCGCGGCAACAGGTGCCGACCCCCCTTCGTGCTGCG
>NZ_JBSHAM010000184.1:0-8578 GCF_053611505.1 Amycolatopsis sp. NPDC054798
GGAACCAGATTCCCTCAAGGGGCCCCTCACAGACGACAAGCCCGGCAAGAGCCGCGCCGACTCCGTCGACGCCGGACCGACACGACCTCGACCGCACCCCGGCATCGCCTCAACCCCAGGCATCGGCGGAAGTGATTCCGCCCGGGCGAGGCCGCTTCACCGCACTGGGCGACGCCGTCGCGGAGCGGTCCGAACGCGACGGCTACCCTGAACGTCGTGCCTTCTCCAGCCGCTGATTCCGCTCGTGCCCGCCGTGTCTCCCTCGTGACCTTGGGCTGTGCCCGCAACGAGGTCGACTCCGAGGAGCTGGCTGGCCGGCTGGCCGCGGGCGGCTGGGAACTGGCCGCCGAACCGGAGGACTCCGACGTCGTCGTGGTCAACACGTGCGGGTTCGTCGAATCGGCCAAGAAGGACTCGGTCGACACGCTGCTCGCCGCGGCCGACACCGGCCGCAAGGTCGTCGCGGTCGGCTGCATGGCCGAGCGCTACGGCAACGAACTGGCCGACAGCCTGCCCGAGGCCGACGCGGTGCTCGGCTTCGACCACTACGCCGACCTGTCCGCGCGGCTGGACGACGTGGTCGCCGGCCGCTCGATCGCCGCGCACACCCCGTCCGACCGGCGCAAGCTGCTGCCGATCAGCCCGGTGCAGCGGCCCGCCGCGACGGCCGAGGTCGAGGTGCCCGGGCACGCGCAGCACGGCTGGGGCCCGCGGGTCCTGCGCACGCGGCTCGACGATTCCCCGGTCGCCGCGCTGAAGATCGCCTCCGGCTGCGACCGGCGCTGCTCGTTCTGCGCGATCCCGTCGTTCCGCGGGTCGTTCGTGTCCCGCCAGCCCGACGAGATCGTCGCCGAGGCGGCCTGGCTCGCCGAGAACGGCGCGAAGGAACTGTTCCTGGTCAGCGAGAACTCCACGTCGTACGGCAAGGACTTCGGCCGCGACGGCACCCGCGCGCTGGAGCTGCTGCTGCCGCGCCTGGCCGAGATCGACGGCATCGAACGCGTCCGCGTCTCCTACCTGCAGCCCGCCGAAACGCGCCCGCAGCTGGTGCGGGCGATCGCGACCACGCCGGGCGTCGCGGACTACTTCGACCTGTCCTTCCAGCACTCCAGCGAGCAGGTGCTGCGCCGGATGCGCCGGTTCGGCTCCACCGATTCGTTCCTCGCGCTCACCGAGCAGATCCGCGAATACTCGCCGGAGGCGGGCATCCGCACCAACGTGATCGTCGGCTTCCCCGGCGAAACCGAGGACGACCTGGCCGAGCTGGAGCGGTTCCTCACCGGCGCGCGCCTCGACGCGGTCGGCGTGTTCGGCTACTCCGACGAGGACGGCACCGAGGCCGAGACCTTCGACGGCAAGCTCGACCCGGCCGAGGTCGCCGAGCGGGTCGCGCGCATTTCGGCGCTGGTCGAGGAGCTGACCGCGCAGCGCGCCGAAGACCGCATCGGCACCTTCGTGGACGTGCTGGTCGAGCACGACGGCACCGACGGCGACGACGCGGTCGGCCGCGCCGCGCACCAGGCCCCCGAGGTCGACGGGGAATGCGTCATCCTCGAGGACGAGAACACCAAGCCGTTCGCGGTGGGCGACTTCGTCCGCTGCGAGGTCGTCGACTCCGCGGGCGTCGACCTGGTCGTCCGCCCCGCGCCGGACGCCGGCCGGTGAGTGCCGCGCCCAGCGGGGCGGGCGAGGGCGTGCCCCGCGCCGCGTCCGAGGGCGGGGCCCAGGTGCCCGAAACCACCCCGGTCCCGACGCTGAACCTGGCGAACCTGCTCACCATCTCGCGGCTCGTCCTGGTCCCGCTGTTCGTCGTCGCGCTGTTCACCGGCCACGGCGAGGACACCGCGTGGCGCGCGATCGCCACCGGGCTGTTCGCCATCGCCTCGGCTACCGACCAGGTCGACGGCTGGGTCGCCCGCCGCTACGGGCTCATCACCGACTTCGGCAAGATCGCCGACCCGATCGCGGACAAGGCGCTCATCGGCGCGGCGCTGGTCGGGCTCAGCGCGCTGGGGGAGCTGTCCTGGTGGGTCACGATCGTGATCGCGGTGCGCGAGATCGGCGTGACGCTGCTGCGGTTCTGGGTGATCCGGCACGGCGTGATCCCGGCCAGCCGGGGCGGCAAGGCGAAGACGATGGCGCAGATCGTCGCGATCGTGACCTATCTGCTGCCGCTGCCGGCCGGCGCGGAACCGGTGCGCTGGGCGCTGATGGGCCTCGCGGTGGCGCTGACGGTGATCACCGGCGTCGACTATCTGGTCCGCGCGATCCGGCTGCGCGCCGCCGGCCGCCGCGCGATGGGCACGTGACGGGCGCGTGACGGCCGAGGCACGCGAACTGGTCGCGACCCTCACCCGCCGGGGGGAAACCGTGGCGGCGGCGGAGTCGCTGACGGCCGGTCTCGTCTGCGCCACCCTCGCCCAGGTGCCGGGCGCGAGCGCGGTGCTGCGCGGCGGCTTGGTGGTCTACGCCACAGAATTGAAGACCGCGCTCGCCGGGGTCGACGCCCGGTTGCTGGCCGAGCACGGCGCGGTGCACCCCGAGGTCGCCGCGCAGCTGGCCAGAGGCGCGCGGGAGCGGTGCGGAGCGACTTGGGGGCTCGGCCTGACCGGTGTCGCGGGGCCGGATCCGCAGGACGGCGTGGCCCCGGGGACGGTGTACGTCGGCCTCAGCGGACCGGGGGCGGACACCGTGCGTGAACTGGTCGAGCGCGGCGGGCGGGACACGATCCGGACCGCTTCGGTGCGCGCCGCGTTCGCGCTGCTCCGGGAACAACTAGACTGAAAACGGCGTTCGCCCTTGGCGTACGTACGTGTCAAGTCCTGCACTCGGGGTACCGCTCTGGGTAACGTAGGAGGCACCAGTTCGGGAAGGGAGGCGCGTGATGACCGTGCTGTTGCGCGAGGCGATCGGTGATCGGCTCCGTCATGCCCGCACCAACCAGCGTCGGACGCTGCGTGACATCTCCCGCGCCGCCCGGGTGAGCCTCGGCTACCTGTCCGAGGTCGAGCGCGGCCAGAAGGAAGCTTCCAGCGAGCTGCTGGCGTCCATTTGCGAGGCGCTGGAGCTGCCGCTGGGCGAGCTGTTGCACAAGGTCGCCGCCGACGTGTCGGCCCTCGACAAGGTCGAGGTCGCCCCGGTCGAAGAGGTGGAGACCGCACCGCGCGAGACCGTACCCGACCGCGGCGAGGCCGGGTTCGAAGGCGGCCGCCTGGTGTCGGAGCTGATCGGCGACGACCTCTCCGACCTGCGGCTTCAGCCCGCTCCGCGGATGAACACGACGCTGCGGACCACGATCGGCGCGCCGAAGCTCGCGTCCACGATCGCGGCGTAGCGCCGGCAGTGTTTCGCCGTCCGGCCCCGGGGATCTCCCCGGGGCCGTCGGCGTGCGCGGGGACGGCTTCGCGGCGGGGTCCGGGGCGCGGGTCAGGGCTGACCCTGAATTCCCCCGGGGTCGCCTGGAACGGCGGAGGCCGACCTGACACGATGGAACCCAACGCCGGGGTCGGTACGTTGTGCGACTAGGGGAGCGACGCCCCGCCCCGAAGCAATCAGGGCCCGTGGGACGCAAGAAGGCAGGCGGAGGAGATGGCCAACCCGTTCGTGAAGTTCTGGAAGTACATGATGGCGGCGTTCTCGTCGAAGATCGACGAGCACGCCGACCCGAAGGTACAGATCCAGCAGGCCATCGAGGAGGCGCAGCGCAACCACCAGGCGCTGACGCAGCAGGCCGCCTCCGTGATCGGCAACCAGCGGCAGCTGGAGATGAAGCTCAACCGCCAGCTCGGCGAGGTCGAGAAGCTGCAGGCTTCGACGCGCCAGGCGCTGGTGCTCGCCGACGAAGCCCGCAGCAAGGGCGACGAGGCGAAGGCCACCCAGTTCGAGACCGCGGCGGAGAGCTTCGCCGCGCAGCTGGTCACCGCCGAGCAGAGCATCGAAGACCTCAAGACGCTGCACGACCAGTCGCTGCAGGCGGCGACGCAGGCCAAGCAGGCCGTCGAGCGCAACGCGACGATGCTGCAGCAGAAGCTGGCCGAGCGCACCAAGCTGCTCTCGCAGCTGGAGCAGGCGAAGATGCAGGAGCAGGTCTCCGCCTCGCTGAACCAGATGAGCCAGCTGGCCGCGCCGGGCAACACGCCGTCGCTGGAAGAGGTCCGGGACAAGATCGAGAAGCGCTACACCACCGCGCTGGGCTCGGCCGAGCTGGCGCAGAACTCGGTGCAGGGCCGCATGATGGAGGTCCAGGAGTCGGCCACCCAGATGGCGGGCCACTCGCGGCTGGAGCAGATCCGGGCGTCGATGCGCGGCGATTCGGTCGCCCAGGTCACCGACGGCGGTGCGTCCGCGGGTGCGAGCGCGGGGGCGGCGAAGCCGGCGGCCGCGTCCGGCGACATCCAGCGGGAGATCCAGGCCCGCGTGCAGGCGGAACAGGGCAAGAACCCGGCCTGACCGGCCGGGCACGGGCAGCGCAGGGGGCGGCGGGATGACTAAACGGCGGGACTTCGGCGAGTTCAACGCCAAGCTCGAGAAGCACATCGAGCGGTTGCCCGATTACGCCCAGCGCGCCCAGGAAAAGCTGCAGCGGTACTTCCCGCCGGCCGACGAGGCCGGCGGGAAGCCCGCGCAGAACGGCCGGACCCAGCGCGGTCCGGCTTCGCCGCCGGCGCCGCGCCGTCCGTCGGCTCCGGCCGCGTCCGCGGTTTTCTCCACTGTTGCCGGGCAAGTGCCCGCGGTCGCCGAGGTCCGCGCGAAATGGCAGCGCTGGAACGAGCCGAGCGCGAAGCATCAGCGCCGGATCCGCCGCACCTCGCGCGTGCTGACGCTGTGGGTGCTGGTCACGATCCTGCTCGGGATCTTGACTGTGCTCACCGCCACTGGCCTGCTCGGCGGGGCGGTGGCCGGCCCGGAAATCGGGCAGGCGGTGTTCTCCGGTTTCGCCACTTTGGTGTTCGGCACGTTCAGCGTGCGCACCGGGCTTCGGTTGCGGGAGCTGAAGAAGGTCGAACTTCCGGCAGCGCCCAGCGGTCCGCCGCCGCTGCCCGCAGCCGGTTCGGCCGCGCGCGAGCCGATGGAGCGCCTGGCCGAGTCCGAGGCCTCGCTGCGCGAACTCCTGCGGCAGCTGTCGGTGCCGACGTCGCTGGGCACCACCGCGGTTCCGGAGGTCTCCGTCGCCGACGCCCGCGCGACGGCCGACGAGGCCGCCCGCGCGCTGCGCGGCCTGGCCGACCGGATCCAGGCGATCGAACGCGGCCGCAATTCCGCGCCGGAACGCGAACGGTCGGCCTTGCAGGCCGCCGTCACAAAGCTGCGCGAACAGCTCGACGACGGCGTCGAGGGCTACGGCGGTCTGGTCGCGGCGGCCGGTCGTGCGGTGGCCGCGAGCAGTGACGGGATGGTCACGTCGCGGGAGGCGCTGACGGACGCGACAGACCGGCTCGCCGGGCTGGCGCTGGCGCTGAAAGATCTTGGCTGACCTGCTGATCCAGCCCCGCCGTCGCGGTGCGCGGCCGGTAATCCGCCGCGAAACGCCGGACCCCCGGGGTGAATGTGGTCCGGGCGCGCTGTTCCGCGCCGACTCCGGGAATCGGATCGGCCGGGCGGAAACGCCGTCCTGATGGCCGAGTTTGGGATTCCGGTCGGCGCAACGCGACAGTCTGCCCGCGACGGTGCGTGAGTTCCCTCCGCACACCGCAACAATCGCGTAATCCGATCCTGCTGGTGACGGAAACGTCTGCGGTTTAACGTTTTTCCCATGAGGTCGGTGTTGGCACCCGCCAGACCCGGCGTCGCGGGCTGAGGTTCGCGGCGCCGGACGTGCACAGTGGACTCCTCCGATCCCGCCGAGGAAAGGACGCCCTCGTGACTACGCTCCCGCCGGAACCTGATCCTGTTCCCGTCCCCCCGCCCAGCTCGCACGAGCGGGTCCGCATCGCGTTCGAGCGGCTGGCGAAAGCCGACCGCCCCGGACTCTGGGACTCGGTGCGCACCATGGAGGAAGTGCTCGTCGAAGCGAAAACCGTCGACGAGCGCGTCCACGCGGGCGAAGACCTCCCGCTGGCCGGAACGGTCTGCGCGGCGGACGTCGCCGGACCGCCCGCGGTCACGCGCCTGACCGACGCCGGCGCGGTGCTGCTCGGAACCACTGTCCCGGACCCGGAAAACACGGTCGTCGGACTCGAGATCGTCGACCTGGTCCTGAATTCGTCCGCGCGCGAGATCGCCGCGCCGCCCGGGGTGCTCACCCTCAAGCCGACGCGTGGCCTGACCCCGGGGGCGACCGTCTCGGTGTCCGCGCACCGCCTCACGACCGGCCAGCGGGCCGTCGCGGCGATGCTCGGCCCCGATGGCGCCGACCCGGCGGTCCGAGAATGGCCAGCCGACGTCCGTCTCGGCGCGGGACAGCATCCGCGCCTCGGCATCCCCGCCGAAGCCAGCCTCCCGCTGCCCGCGAGGAGGGCGTTCGACGTCGCTGCCGCTTCGCTGGAGGCTTCTGGCGCCGTGCTGGTCCCCGTGGCCGTGGATGCGTTTTACGGTGCGGGGAACGTCCTTGAGGCCCGCTCTTTGCTGGCGGATCTGGATGCGGTGCTCCTGCCGACCATCGGCGTCCTGGACGCGACGCTGAACGCCCTGGACCTCGCTGCGGTGACTGTGCCGGTGGAGCGGCGGCCGTACGGGATCACTGTGGTGACGCGGGCGTTCGAGGACCAGATCGGCATAGACCTGGCTTCGGTACTGACCGGTGAGCAGTCGCCGGATCCGTATCCGTGCGAAAGCGTCGACGTCGTGGTGTTCGGAGCGCATCTGTGCGGCCAGCCGTTGCATGAGGAGCTGCACGGCGCTCGGTTCGGTGGTCTGGTCCAGACGGCGGAGCGCTACCGCCTGGTGCTGCTCGACGGGGTCACGCCGCCACAGCCCGGCGTGGTACCCGGCTCGGCCAGTGTGGACGGCGAACGCTGGCGGTTGTCTCCCGCGGCGTTCGGCCGTTTCGCGGCTGGGCTGGCGAAGCCGTTCGTGCTGGGCCGGGTGGAGCTGGAGGACGGGAGTTCGCCGCTCGCGGTGCTGTGCGAGCCCGCGGCCGCGGCGGGCGGGGAAGGGCTGGACCGGTACGCGTCCTGGCGGGGTTACCTGCGGTTCGTCAGCACTGGAGGGCCGCGGTTTCCTGGCTGAGGCGGCGGTTTCGGGCTCGGTGCGGTCTGGCCCGGTACGCCTTGCCCAGGCAGTGCTGTTGAGCCGGTGATCGCGCCTGGTCGCTGATGAGGTCGTTCGTTGGAGGCGCGGGTTCGCCCGCCGGAACCCGGACTTCGCCGCTGTGCGAGCACTGCCGGCCGAGTCCGGGTCCCGGCGGGCCCGAACCGCTACCGCGCGGCGAGTCCCCGGCCGACGCGGCGGACCAGACCGGGCCCGTGCAATGCGAAGCCGGTGTAGATCTGGACGAGGCTGGCTCCGGCGTCGAGCATGCGGCGGGCGTCGTCCGGGCCGAGAATGCCGCCAACGCCGATGATGGGGAGTTTGCCGTCGGTCGTTTTGTGGACGAAGCGCACGACTTCGGCCGAGCGCTCGGTCAAGGGGCGGCCGGACAGGCCGCCGGTCTCGGAGGCCAGTGCGGCTTCGGCGGGGGCGATGCCCTCGCGGGAGAGGGTGGTGTTGGTCGCGATGATTCCGGCCACGCCGTGGTCGAGGCAGACTTCGAGGAGTTCGGAGAGCGCGTCGTCGGTGAGGTCGGGGGCGACCTTGACCAGCAGGGGAGTGTCGCCGCCCAGTTCGGCGCCGGTCTTGCGGAGTTCGGCGAGGAGTTCGGCCAGGGCGGATTTGTCTTGCAGCGCGCGGAGGCCGGGGGTGTTCGGGGAGCTGACGTTGATCGCGAAGTAGTCGGCGAAGGGGTGCAGGGTGCGGAGGGAGAAGCGGTAGTCCTCGACTGCTTCGTCCAGCGGGGTCACCTTGGACTTGCCGATGCTGATGCCCAGCGGGACCGCGGGTTTTCCGTGGGCGGCCAGGCGGGCGGCCAGTGCTTCGGCCCCGTCGTTGTTGAAGCCCATGCGGTTGATGACGGCGTCGGTCGCCGGGAGGCTGAACAGGCGGGGTTTGGGGTTGCCCGGCTGGGGGTGGCGGGTGACTGTGCCTACTTCGACGAAGCCGAAGCCCAGGGCGGGCCAGGCATGGAGGGCCCGGCCGTTCTTGTCCATTCCGGCGGCGAGGCCGATCCGGTTGGGGAAGGTCAGGCCCAGGACGGTGGCGGGGTCGTCGGTGCGGTACGCCCTGGCGAGAGGGCGGAGGGCGGTGCCGGCTCGGCTCAGCAGGGTGACGGTGCGTTCGTGCACTGTCTCGGGGTCGTGGTAGGCGAGCCGGTACATCGCTGGGCGGACGATCCTGTCGAAGAGCACGGGGTCATGCTGCCGTATCGGGGGCGGGTCGGCTGGGGTGGCTGGGGGTAGTTGTGGTGGGGATCGCTGTGGGGAGGGGCGGCTCGTCGCCTGGGGGCGACATTGCGCCTTGGTGAGTGTGGGGGCACCCCGAAGCCCAGTGTGCTGACGGTTCGGGGGTGGGTTGTAATGGGGGGAATATAGGCTTTGAATCAACC
>NZ_JBSHAM010000185.1:0-8018 GCF_053611505.1 Amycolatopsis sp. NPDC054798
ACACCCCCAACCCAACCCTCCCGTGGGTTGGGGGGTTGTTTATAACGACATCTTCCCCCACAACAAACCCACCCCCGAACCGTCAGCACAATCGGCTTCGGGGTGCCCAAAACCCACCCGCCTGCAATGTCGCCGCCAGGCGACGAGCCGTCCCCGCCAACCAGCCTCAAGCAGCCTTGGCCACCCGAGCCTTAGCCTTCTTCAACGCCAGCACCGGACACTTCTTGCACCGATCCTTGGACCGGCAGCACTTCTTCTTGACCTTCCCGGCCTTCATCAGCTTCCGCACCACAGCCCGAGGATCGTCCGCGTGTTTCTTCCCCATCGCGCACTCCTCAATCCGGCCGTCAAGAACACCGCAAGGTTAGGTGAGCCTAACCGATCATGGGGCGTGGCGCTCCTCACACCAACCCAACAGGTATCCTGATTGAAGTCCGCGTGTGGCCAAAGCCGGTCAGCGAGAGCCGGTCGCTGTGTCCGGTGCCCGTCATCCCGCCCGCCGCGCGGTGCCACCCGCCTTATTCTTCGAAGTTCAGGAGTCTTCGCGTGCCCGCAGCCAGCGCCACCGCGGTCGAAACCGGCCGCGCGTCCGGCAAGACCCGGCCCGACCTGCGCAACGTCGCGATCGTCGCCCACGTCGACCACGGCAAGACCACTCTGGTCGACGCCATGCTCCGTCAGTCCGGCGCCTTCGCCGAACGCGCCGAGCTGGTCGACCGCGTGATGGACTCCGGTGAACTCGAGCGGGAAAAGGGCATCACCATTCTCGCGAAGAACACCTCCATCCACCGCCAGACCCCGGACGGCGCGGTCACCATCAACGTGATCGACACCCCGGGCCACGCCGACTTCGGCGGCGAGGTCGAGCGCGGCCTGTCCATGGTCGACGGCGTCGTGCTGCTGGTCGACGCGAGCGAGGGCCCGCTGCCGCAGACCCGCTTCGTGCTGCGCAAGACGCTCGAGGCGAAGCTGCCGGTGATCCTGCTGGTCAACAAGGTCGACCGGCCGGACGCGCGGATCTCCGAGGTCGTCGAGGAGACCCACGACCTGCTGCTCGACCTGGCGAGCGACATCGAGGACGCCGACCACGACGCGATCCTCGACCTGCCGGTCGTCTACGCCTCCGCACGAGCGGGCAAGGCGTCGCTGACCCAGCCCGAGGACGGCGGCCTTCCCGACAGCGAGAACCTCGACCCGCTGTTCGAGACCCTGCTCCAGCACGTCCCGGCCCCGGCCGCGGACCTGGACGCCCCGCTGCAGGCGCTCGTCACCAACCTCGACGCGTCGAACTTCCTCGGCCGCATCGCGCTCATCCGCATCCACGCGGGCAAGCTGCGCAAGGGCCAGACCGTGGCCTGGATGCGCGAGGACGGCACTGTCCAGAACGTCCGGATCTCCGAGCTGCTCGTCACCGAGGCGCTCACCCGGGTCCCGGCGTCCGAGGCCAGCGCGGGCGAACTGGTCGCCATCGCGGGCATCCCGGACATCACCATCGGCGACACCCTCGCCGACCCGGAGAACCCGGTGGCGCTTCCCCGGATCACCGTGGACGAGCCCGCCATCTCGATGACCATCGGCGTCAACACCTCGCCGCTGGCCGGGCGCAACGGCGGCGACAAGGTCACCGCGCGGCTGGTCAAGGCCCGCCTCGACCAGGAGCTGATCGGCAACGTCTCGATCCGCGTCCTGCCGACCGAGCGCCCGGACACCTGGGAGGTGCAGGGCCGCGGCGAGCTGGCGCTGGCCATCCTGGTCGAGCAGATGCGCCGCGAGGGCTTCGAGCTGACCGTCGGCAAGCCGCAGGTGGTGCTGCGCACGATCGACGGCAAGCTGCACGAGCCGTTCGAGCGCCTGTACATCGACTCGCCCGAGGAGCACCTCGGCGCGATCACGCAGCTGCTCGCGTCCCGCAAGGGCCGCATGGAGGACATGAGCGGCAACGGCACCGGCCGGATCAAGCTGGTCTACGTGCTGCCGTCGCGCGGCCTCATCGGCTTCCGCACCGACTTCCTCACCGAAACCCGCGGCACCGGCATCGCGAACCACGTGTTCGAGGGCTACTTCCCGTGGGCGGGCGAGATCCGCACCCGGCACAGCGGTTCCTTGGTCGCCGACCGTTCGGGCCCGATCACCGCGTACGCGATGATCCAGCTCGCCGACCGCGGCACCTTCTTCGTCGAGCCCGGCGCGGAGGTGTACGAGGGCATGGTCGTGGGCGAGAACCCGCGGTTCGAGGACCTCGACATCAACATCACCAAGGAAAAGAAGCTGACCAACATGCGGCAGTCGTCGGCCGACGTGATGGAGACGCTGGCCCGCCCGCGCAAGCTCAGCCTGGAAGAGGCGCTGGAGTTCTGCGCGAGCGACGAATGCGTCGAGGTCGCGCCGGAGGTCGTGCGGGTCCGCAAGGTCACGCTCGACATCAACACCCGCGCAAAGGAGCGCTCGCGGGCCAAGAGCCGCGACAACAACAGCTGAACCTCGCGAAGGTGAAAAAGGGCGCCTCCCGTTCCCGGGAGGCGCCCTTTCGCGTGAACCGGGACGGCCGTTCGTACGTCCACTCTTATGGCGGTATCCACTCCGATGTCACGGAGCGGCGGCCGATGTGGGAATCTCGATGCCGGCCCCCGCCCTGGCATGGCAGCATGTCCGCTCGGACCACGGAGCGCGGCGGAACTTTCAGGAGGACGAGCGTGCGATTCGGACGCCGGCTGGGGCCGGTGCTCGCGCTGGCGGGGGTACTGCTCGCCGCGTGTTCGAACACCCCGCCGCCCCCGGTGGTCACGTCGGCCCCGCCGTCGAGCACGACCAGCGCGGCGTCGCTGTCGCAGATCGTGGTCGGCGTGGACGACGTGGTCGGCGGCTACAACCCGCACAGCATCGCGGACTCGTCGACGATCACCACGGCCTTGTCGCAGCTGCTGCTGCCCTCGGTGTTCCGGCAGTCCGAGGACGGCACGCGCACGCTCGACAAGACGCTGATGGTCTCGGCCGAGGTCGTGTCGCAGGTGCCGTTCACGGTGAAGTACGTGATCCGCCCGGACGCCTCGTGGTCCGACGGGGCCCCGATCGCCACCGAGGACTTCATCTACCTCGCCAACGCGATGAAGACGAACCCCGGCGTGATCGAGCCGGCCGGCTACCGGCTGATCTCGGACATCGAATCCCGCGACGGCGGCAAGGGCGTCGAGGTCACCTTCAGCAAGCCGTATCCGGCCTGGCAGACGCTGTTCGACAATCTGCTGCCGCAACACCTGCTCAAGGACTCGCCGGGCGGCTGGACGAACGCCCTCGCGACGAGCTTCCCCGCGGTGGCCGGGCCGTTCGCGATCAAGACGATCGACACCGCCCGCGGCGAAGCGACCCTCCAGCGCAACGACCGGTACTGGGAAAAGCCAGCCGCGGTCGACACCCTGATCCTGCGCCGCTCCGACGCGTCCGGCATCGCGACCGCACTGCGCAGCGGCAACGACCAGTTCTCCTTGACCCGCACCGATTCCACTGGCCTGCAATTGCTGAACGACCTGGGCTCGGCCGTCAAATTGCATACGCTGCCGCGCCCGCTGACCGCGTCGGTGCTGCTGCGTCCGGTGAGCGCGACGCTCTCTGATCCGCAAGTCCGCGCAGGCATCGCCGTGCTGCTGGACCGCGGAAAGCTGATCGCCGCCGGGGCGAAGGGCGGCCCGTCCGCGGCTCTGAAAGCAGATGCGCAGGTACTGCCGCCGTCCGCGAAGGGCTACGCGGCCACCATTCCGGCTGGCCCGCCGTCCGCGCCGGACGCGACAAAGGCCGAGCAGTACTTCACCGCCGCCGGGTACAAAAAGGAAGCCGGCGTGTGGCGCAAGGGAAACAAAACGCTGTCGATAGTGCTCGCGTCGCCCGGCGAACAGGAACCGTACGCGTCGATCGCGAAGGAACTTTCTTCGGAACTCGTCGCGGGCGGCATCGAGGTCAACCAAATCAAACCGCAGCCGCGCGACCTGTACTCGTCCCTGCTGGCCATGCCGGTGGTCAACGGAAAACAACAGGCGAGCCCGGACTCGAACAGCACCGTCGGCGTCGACATCGCCGTGGTAGGCCAGCCGGTCGGCGGCGACCCGGCGACGGTGCTGGCTTCCAGCTACGGCTGCGCTCCCGAACCCGCGTCGGCGGACAAGACCAAACCCGTGGTGCCGGCCAACTCCGCGGGCCTGTGCGACCAAGGGCTGCAAGCGACGATCGACTCCGCGCTCACCGGTTCGGCGACTGTCGCCGATTCGCTCAAGACCCTGGAACCGCAGCTGTGGTCCCAGAACGTAGCGATCCCGCTGTTCCAGGAAGCCGAGACTTTGGCGGTAGGCAAGGGAATCTCCGGCCTTACCCCCGGACCTCCGATGCAGGGCCCGTTCGGCTCCGCGGTGAACTGGACCCGCGGCGCCACCTGAGCTGAAAAGCCGTGAGGGGAACCCTGAGGGAATCAGATTCCCTCAGGGTTCCCCTCACGTACTTTTCGTTGGCGCGTCAGATCAACTGCAGGCTTTCCGCGAAGTGGCACGCCACCGGGTGCGCGTGCCCGCGGTCCACCAAAGCGGGCTCTTCCGTCTTGCACTTCTCGCGCCCGGCGTCGTCCAGCTGGTTGGCGAACTTCGGGCACCGGGTGCGGAACCGGCAGCCTGACGGCGGGTTGGCCGGGCTGGGCACGTCACCGGTGATGACGATTCGCTGCCGCGTCCGCTCCTTGCGCGGGTCCGGCACCGGGATCGCCGAGATCAACGCCTGCGTGTACGGATGCGCCGGAGTCTGGAACAGCTCCTCCGACGGCGCGGTCTCCACGATCTTGCCCAGGTACATCACCGCGATCCGGTCCGCCACGTGCCGCACCACCGAAAGGTCGTGGGACACGAACAGATACGACAGCCCCAGCTCCGCCTGCAGGTCCTTCAGCAGGTTGAGCACACCGGCCTGGATCGACACGTCCAGCGCGGACACCGGCTCGTCCAGCACCAGCACCTTCGGCTTCAACGCGAGCGCACGGGCGATGCCGATGCGCTGCCGCTGACCGCCGGAGAACTCGTGCGGGAACCGGTTGCCGTGCTCCGGACGCAGCCCGACGGTCTTCATCAGGTCGCGGACCTGCTGTTTGCCGCCGTTGTCGTACAGCCCGTGGATGCGCAGCGGTTCGGCGATGATCTCGTTCACCGGCAGCCGAGGGTCGACCGAGGCGTACGGGTCCTGGAACACGATCTGCATGCTGCGCCGCAGCCGCTGCAGTTCGCGCTTGCCCATCGTCGCGAGGTCTTTGCCCTCGTAGGTGACCTTGCCGCTGGTGAGCGGCTGCAACGCCAGCGCCACCCGGGCGGTGGTCGACTTGCCGCAGCCGGACTCGCCGACCAGCGCGAGCGTTTCGTGCGGGTAGATGTCGAACGACACGTCCGACACCGCCTGCACCGCACCCGAGACCCGGCGGATCAGGCCGCCGCCGCGGATGGGGAAGTGCTTCACCAGGTTCTGCGCGGAGAGGACGGGCGTCTTTCCCGCCGTGGCCTCGCTCATCGGTTCGTCTCCGTGTCGGTCGCGGCGGCGTCCACGGCGACCGGGACGGCTGCCGTGTCGGCCGCGGTGGCGCTGAACAGCTCGGCCGGGTCCTTCCCGACGACCTGCTCGGTGAAGTGACAGGCCGCGTGCTGGCCGTTGGGTCCCGCGACGAGCGCCGGTTCCTCCTCGTCGCAGATCGGCTGCGACAGCGGGCAGCGCGGGCTGAACGGGCAGCCCGGCGGCATGTTCTGCGTCGCGGGCGGCGAACCGGTGATCGGCGTGAGCCGTTCGGTCTTCACGTCCAGCCGCGGCAGGCTGCCGAGCAGGCCGAGCGTGTACGGCATCCGCGGGTTGTAGAAGATGTCGTCGACCGTGCCGGACTCGACGACCTTGCCCGCGTACATCACGTGCACCCGGTCCGCCTGGCCGGCGATCACGCCGAGGTCGTGCGTGATCAGCACCATCGCCGCGCCGGTTTCCTTCTGCGCGGCCTGCAGCGCTTCGAGGATCTGCGCCTGCACCGTCACGTCGAGCGCGGTGGTCGGCTCGTCCGCGATGATCACGTCCGGGTTGTTGGCCATCGCGATCGCGATCACCACGCGCTGGCGCATGCCGCCGGACAGCTGGTGCGGGTACTCGTCCGCGCGCTGCTTCGGGTTCGGGATGCGGACCAGGTCGAGCAGTTCGATCGCCTGCTTCTTCGCGACGTCCTTGCGCACGTCGTGGTGCGCGGTGATCGCCTCGGCGATCTGGTCGCCCACGGTGTACACCGGGTTCAGCGAGGTCATCGGGTCCTGGAAGACCATCGCGATGCCCTTGCCGCGTACCTTGTTCAGTTCCTTCTCGCTGCACTTCAGCAGGTCTTTCCCGCCGAACCGGATCGAGCCGGACACCTTCGCGGTCTTCGGCAGCAGGCCCATCACCGCGAGCGAGGTCACCGATTTTCCGGAGCCGGATTCGCCGACGATGCCGAGCACCTCGCCGCGGCGAAGCGCGTAGTTCACGCCGCGAACGGCGCTGACCACGCCCTCGCCGGTCGGGAACTGCACGGTCAGGTCCTCAACGACGAGGACGGGATCGCCGCCGCGTCCTTCGGAGCCGTTCTGGGTCATGCGCGCACCTTCGTCTGCTGGGGGTCGAACGCGTCCCGCAGGCCGTCCCCGATGAAGTTGATCGTCAGTGCGATCAGGATGATGAAAATGCCCGGGAAGTAGAACAGCCACGGCCGCGTGTCGATCGCGGTCTGCGCGCTGCTCACGAGCAGCCCGAGCGAGGTGTCCGGCGGCTGCACGCCGAAGCCGAGGAACGACAGCGCCGTCTCGAGCAGGATGGCGATCGACACGAGGATCGTCAGGTTGACGATGATCGCGCCGAGCGCGTTGGGCACCAGGTGCCGGAAGATGATCCGGCTGTCGCTCGCGCCGAGCGCCTTCGACGCCTCCACGAATTCCTTCTCGCGCAAGGAAAGCACGACGCCGCGGGCGACCCGGGAGACGTACGCCCAGTAGAGGCCGCCGATGACGACCGCGATCAGCCACCACGTGCCGCCGGACTGGTGGCCCAGCACCGCGGCCACCGCGAGCAGCGGCAGCGTCAGCACGAGGTCCGCGATGCGCATCAGGACCGTGTCGAGCCAGCCGCGGTAATAACCGGCGACCGCGCCCCACACCGTGCCCACGACGGTCGCGAAGATCGCGACGAGGATCGAGATCTGCAGCGAGATCTGCGTTCCGCGCATCACCTGCGCGAGGGTGTCGTGGCCGACGGCGTCGGTGCCGAACGGATGGTCGCCCGAGGGCGGGGCCGAGTTCTGGTCGGTGATGGCCCCTGCGTCGTACTTCCAGATCGCCGCGCCCACGTAGGCGAACAGGATGATCAGCACGAACACGACGAGGCTGATCATCGCGAGCCGGTGCTGCAGGAACCGCCGGAAAACCAGCTGTGCCTGGCTGCGCTCCTTGACCGTGAACTCGCGTTCCGGCGCGCCGCGCGGGGTCTGCGGGTCGTCCGGAGCGAACCGAGCGCCGCCCAGGGTGGTGGGCGGGGTGTCGAATACGTCGTTAGGCATAGCGGATCCTCGGGTCGAGCAGGCCGTAGAGCAGGTCGGCGATCAGGTTGAGCAGGATGATGAACGTCGCCGCGATGAGCAGCCACGCCTCCACCGCGTACACGTCGCTGCGCTTGATCGCGTCCAGCAGGAAAGCGCCCGCACCCTGCCATTGGAACACGGTTTCGGTGACGACGGCGCCGCCGAGGATCGAGCCGATGTCGAGTGCGGTCACCGTGGTCAGCGGGATCAGCGCGTTGCGCAGCGCGTGCTTGCGCGTCACCGTCCAGCGCGGCAGGCCCTTGGCCCTCGCGAGGCGGACGTAATCGCTGTTGAGCACCTCGAGCATCGAAGCGCGCTGGTACCGGCTCCAGGCCGCGTAACTCGTCAGCGCGAGCGAGATCGTCGGCAGGATCAGGTGGCCGAGCACGTCGCCGAACTGGGCCCAGAACCCGCC
>NZ_JBSHAM010000186.1:0-7439 GCF_053611505.1 Amycolatopsis sp. NPDC054798
CCCTCAAGGTGGCCCTCACGGACCTCTCAACCACACCACCCGACACAAACCCGGACGATGCCCCGTGCCCCGCTGGGGCTCGTGAGCCCGTAGGCAGCCGAACCTCGGTGCGCCCTAACCGGCATAAACACCCACGACACCTACTCCACCAACGTGTCGTCCGGCGACCCGCTCGCCAGCGAAGCCAGCACCTCCAACGCACTCGCCAGCGTCGCCTCCGCAGGCGCCGACACCGCGATCCGCACCGCGTTCGGCGCGTGCCCCGGCACCACCGAGAACGCTGCCGCCGGGGACAACGCGATCCCCCGCCGGGCAGCAGCGGCCACAAAGGTCTCGGCCCGCCATTGCTCCGGCAGCACCCACCACCGGTGGTAGGCCGCCGGGTCGCCGTACACCCGGAAGCCCGCCAGCCGTTCAGCAACGATTCTCGCCCGCACTGCGGCGTCCGCGCGCTTCGCGGCTTCGACCTCCGCCAGCACGCCGCCGGTGATCCACCGCCGCGCCGCCTCCACGGAGAAGCGCGACGCTGCCCAGCCGCCCGACCGGATCGCGCTCGCCAGCCGCGCGACCCACGCCGGTGGCACCACGAGGAATCCGGCGGTGAGTCCGGGCGCGACGCGTTTCGACAGGCTGTCCACGAAGACCGTCCGCTCGGGCATCAGCGCGGCGAGCGGTTCGGTGTCCGGGCGGAGGAAGGTGTAGATGCCGTCCTCGATCACCGGCAAATCCAGCCCGCGGACGGTCGCGGCCAGCTCCGCGCGGCGCTGCGGCGGCATCGTGGTGCCGATCGGGTTGTGCAGGGTCGGCTGGACGTACAGCGCCCGCACCGGAGCGCTCGCCGCGAGCGCGGCCGGGACCAGGCCGTGCGCGTCGGTTTCGATCGGCACCAGCTCGATGCCGAGCCGGGCCGCCGCGGCCTTGACCACGGGATACGTCAGGGATTCGACCGCCAGCCGCTCTCCGGTGGGCACGAACGCCGCGAGCGCGGCCGCGATGCCCTGCCGTCCGTTGCCCGCGACCAGCACCGAAGCCGGATCCGGCGTCCACGTGCCGCGCGCGAGCATGGCGGCGGCCGCTTCGCGGACCGCTTTGGTGCCAGCCGCGCCGAGCGGATGCAGGGCGTCGGTGAAGACGTCCGAGCGCAGCACGGGTTCGAGTGCTTGCGCCAGCTTGGCCGATTGGCTTGGCAGCACAGCGAAGTTGAGTTCGAGGTCCACCCGCGCGTTGCCGGGTTCGGACAGCGCCGGTTCGGGGCCGGGCTTCGCCGCGCGCACGAAGGTGCCCCGGCCGACCTCGCCGATCGCCAGGCCGCGGCGGACGAGTTCGCCGTACACGCGGGCCGCGGTGGAGCCGGCGATGCCGCGGTCGCGCGCGAAGCGGCGCTGCGGCGGCAGCCGGTCGCCGGGCCGCAACCGCCCGGCTTCGATGTCGGCGGCGAGTTCGTCCGCGACGACGCGGTAGTCGTCCATCCCACCCTCGCTCTGCCGGGGTTCTCCCGGACGCATCATGGCATCGGCCGGTCACTGTTCGCTAATGCGACCTACGGAACTCCCCGAACGGGGGTCACTAGGTTAGCCTTACCTGTGTGGCACTGACGAGCGAAGAGACCCGACTGCACGCCGAGAACCTGACGCTGGCCTACGACGGCCGCACGGTCGCCGAGCGGCTCGGCGTGGTCATCCCGGACAAGTCGTTCACGGTCATCGTCGGTCCCAACGCCTGCGGCAAGACGACGCTGCTGCGCGCGCTCGCCCGGATGCTGAAGCCGCGCGAGGGCTCGGTGTACCTCGACGGCGAGGTGATCTCCAGCTACGGCGCGAAGGAGGTCGCCCGCAGGCTCGGCCTGCTGCCGCAAAGCTCGATCGCGCCGGACGGGATCACTGTGGCCGACCTCGTCGCGCGCGGCCGGTACCCGCACCAGAAACTGCTGCGCCAGTGGTCCCGCGACGACGCGGCGGTGGTCGCCGATTCGATGCGCGCGACCGGCGTCGACGACCTCGCCGAGCGGATGGTGGACGAGCTGTCCGGCGGGCAGCGCCAGCGCGTCTGGATGGCGATGGCGCTGGCCCAGCAGACCGATCTGCTGCTGCTCGACGAGCCGACGACCTACCTGGACATCGCGCACCAGCTCGACATCCTCGACCTCTGCGCGACCCTGCACAGCGAACAGGGCCGCACACTGGTCGCGGTGCTGCACGACCTCAACCACGCGGCCCGGTACGCGACGCACCTGATCGCGATGCGCGACGGCAAGGTGCTGGCCACCGGGACGCCGGAGGAGGTCGTGACGGCGGAGAACGTCGAGCGGATTTTCGAGCTGCCGTGCCGGGTGATGGAATGCCCGGAGAGCGGGAGCCCGATGGTGATCCCGAAGGTCAGCCGCCGGGCCGCCTGATCTGGACGTCAGCGGCGGGCCATGAAGGACCGCCACACGTCCGCGGGCACCGACGCACCTGTCACCTTCTTGCCATCCGCATCGGTCAGCCGGCGGTTGTCGTCGGAGCCGAGCCACACCGCCGTCGCCAGCTGCGAGGTGTAGCCGACCGCCCAGGCGTCCTGGTTGTCGCGCGAATTGCCGCGCTCGAACTCTCCCGTGCGCAGGGCCGCCTCGCGACCGTCGGGCAATGTGGTCCGCAAAACCGAAGTCAGGTCCTGCGCCACCTTCTCCGGCACGGCCGAAACCGGCTCGTTTTCGTGCTGCCACACGACTTTCCCCGACTGGTCGAGAACCTTGTCCACCAGGTGCACTGCCGCGCGCATCCCGTTGTTGGCGTAGGTCGCGTACGCCCCGGCGACGTCGAGCGGCCGCATCGGATACCGGCCGACGACGATGCCTGAGCCGATCGTGGCACCGTCCTGTTCGCGCATGGTCGGAGTGCCGTCCACCGCGTCCGGGATCCCCGCCGCACGCGCCGCCGCGCTCACCTCGTCGACGCCGACCTTCTTGGACACCGTGATGAACGGCGTGTCCGCTCCCGACGTCAACGCGCTGCGCAAGGTGCAGGGCTGCGGGCACTTCGGCGGATACTCGAACTTCTCGCCGAGATACTGGATCTCCTTGGGAGCAGCCACCTTCTCGTCCAGCGACATCCCGTTCTTCAGCCCAGCCGCCGCGGTGAACGGGTAGAACGCCGAACCGAGCGCGTGCCCGGTTGACGCATAATCGCGGACACCGTTGTTGCCGCCGTCGTACGCGCGCACCGCACCATTCGTCGGATCGACCGCCACCAGCGCGCCGCGGAACTCCGCTGGTTCGCCTTTCAACCGGTCGCTCAGCGCGGTGTGCGCGGCGGTCTGCAAACCCGGGTCCAGCGTGGTCTGAACAGTCAGATTCCCTTGCTGCAACCGGGAAAGCGAGAATCCCGCCGCCTCCAGTTCGGTGAGCACTCGCTGTTTGAGGTGGTACTGGTCGTAATTCAGGCTCACTCGCGTTTCCGCGGGCGGCTTGATCTCCGCGCCCGGATAGGCCATGCCGTCGGTGTTCTTCAGATAGCCGCGCTCGACCAGCTTGTCGCGCACGTATCGCCAGCGTTTCGCCGCGTGCTCGTCGCCGGACGCCGCCGGATCGTGCACCGACGGCGACTGGATCATCCCGGCCAGGAACGCGGCCTCGCTCCAGGTGATGCTGTTGTCGAGCGGACGGCCGAAGAACGCGTTCATCGCCGCTGCCGGTCCGAAAGTGTTGCGCCCGAAGGAGATGATGTTGACGTAGCTCTCGAAGATCTGTTCCTTGCTCTGCTCCTGGGTGATTTTCGTGGCGAGCACGAGTTCCTGCATCTTCCGGGAGAGCGTCGAATCCTCGTCGCCGGTCGATTTCTTGATGTACTGCTGGGTGATCCCGGAGCCGCCGCCGACGCCGGTCAGGAACGCGCGGCCGATCCCGGTCGGATCGAAGCCGGAGTTGGCCCAGAAGGTCGGATCTTCGGTGGCGACGATGGCGTCGCGCAGCTTCTGCGGGATCTGGTCGAACGGCACGAACCGCCGGTCGCCTTCCGGGGGAACGATGCGCAGCAGTTCGCTGCCGTCGGCGTTCTTCAGCGTGACGGTTTTGCCGAGCGAGGCGAGGACGTCCTGCGGGCTGCGGACGTCGAGCAGCAGGTAGGCGATCCAGAACGCGATCAGCGGCACGCCGACCGCGAACCCGGTCAGGTAGTAGGCACCCCTGCGGATACGGCGCCACTTGCGACGAACAACAGCGGATCGGTCACTCTCCGGGGCTGACTCCACGATGGAAGGACGACTGAACTAGTGACAAGGTTCTGTCGGTCCGGTGAATTGATCACGAGAGGAACGCGCGCAGCAACGACGCGGTGCCCTCGATGTGCTCGGCCATCGCCTGCCGCGCGGCCACCGGGTCACCGGCCAGTATCGCGTCGACGATCGCCTCGTGCTGCGCGTTCGAATGCTCCAGATTGGGCTCGAGCAGCGGAATCCGGTCGAGCAACTGGTTGACCCGCGTCCGCGCGTCCGCGACCGTGCTGGTCAGCGACGCCGACGCGGTGACCTCGGCGATCGCCAGGTGCAGCCGGGAATCCTTGCGCCGGTAATCGGCGAGACCGGCCGCCGACGCCTCCGCGAGCGTGCCGGTCAGATGCTGCCGGTCCGCCGGGCTCAACGTCCGCGCCGCGGCCGCCTCCGCGGCACCGGTCTCCAGCACATACCGCAGGCACAGCGCGTCTTCCAACCCTGCCGGGTCCACCTCGCCGACCGCTCGCTCCGCCGGATCCGGCAGCTTCTCGTTCACGAACGTGCCGCCGTACCGCCCGCGCCGCGACTCGACGTACCCCGCGTCGGCCAGCGCGCGAATCGCCTCCCGCAACGTCACCCGGCTCACGCCGAGCCGCTCGGCCAGCTCCCGCTCCGACGGCAACCGATCCCCCGCGCCGACGACGCCGAGCCGGATCGCCTGCAACAGCCGCTCGACGGTCTCCTCGAAGGCGTTCCCGGCCCGCACCGGCCGGAACAAGGCCGCGTTCGCGCTCACCACCGAGGTCGACTCCACGTGTCCGAGTCTATGCTGCCTAATTGCAGAGAAACCTTTGCAAAGAGTTCTCTGCAGTCCTAGAGTAGGAGCATGCCTGCCGAACGCCGCACCCGCCAGCTCGACGCACAGACCCTGCGCGCGCTGGCACATCCGCTGCGGATGGAACTGCTGGACCTGCTGACCGTCGACGGCCCGGCCACCGCGACCGGGCTCGCCAAACGCGTCGGCGAAAGCTCCGGCACCACGTCGTGGCACCTGCGGCAGCTCGCCGAAACCGGCCTGGTCGTGGAAGACACCGACCGCGGCTCGAAACGCGAACGCTGGTGGCGCGCGGCCCAGGAATCCACGCGGATGAGCGCGGCGGATTTCGTCCACGATCCCGAGATGGCCGGGCCGCTGATGACGTTCCTGCACCAGCACGTGGACCAGCGGTACCGGGAACAAGCCCAGTTCGTCGCCGAACTGCCGCGCTGGGCGGACGACTGGCGCGACAGCTCAACGCTCAGCAGCACGCAGTTGTCCCTCACCGCCGACGAAACCCGGCAGATGATCCAGGAAATCGAAGCCGTGATCGAGCACTACCGCCGCCCGGCCGGCCCCGGCGACGAAGCGGTGATCACGCAATGGGCGGCGTTCCCGCGCTCGACCACCGAACCCGCCGACGAGGGGGAAGCCTGATGGACCCGTTCTTGACCGCACTGGCCGCCGCCCGGCACGACGAACTGCGCGCCGCCGCCGTCCGCTGCCCGCCCACGCCCCGCCCGCCCGCGCGGCAACGGCTCGGCTGGTGGCTGATGGAAGTGGGTTTGAGGCTCGCGACGCCCAAACGCCGGGAGGGGCTTCTTGAGGGGACCTGATTTCGCCGGGGGGCTTTTGCGGGCTCCCTGCGGTCCGTGAGGGGGCCCCTCACGGACTCTCGTTCTCCGGGGTTCCCCTCACGACCATCCGCCGTGCGTGAGGGGTCCCTTCACGGACTTCCGCGCTCCGTGAAGGCCACCTTCACGGACCCTGATTCCCCCAGGGTTCCCCTCACGACCATCCGCCGTGCGTGAGGGGCCCCTTCACGGACTTGGATTCCCTCAAGGAGTCCTTCACGGCCCACCTGCCAAGCATCGCCTGCACCCAATGTGGCATTCGGTGCATCCCACGCACCCAATGCCACATTCGGTGCGCCAAACGCACCCAATGAGGCGTTGGGGGCGCTAGCTGTTGCGGGTCATGACGTTGGTGACGCGGGCGAGGGCCTGAGAAGAGGGACGGGTCTTTCAGCGGCAGGATGAGAAGTGCGACCAACTCGTCCGCCGAGCAGAAAGACCCGTCCGTGTCCCACCGTAATGCCCCGCTGTCGCTCGAGGGCCGCCGCCGGCTCGTGCAGCGTTGCCAGACCCGCCCGATCGCCCACGTCGCCACCGAGATGGGCCTCTCGCGCCAATGCGCATCCAAGTGGGTCAACCGCTGGCGCCGCCACGGCGAAGCCGGCCTGCTCGACCGCCCGAGCGTCCCGCACCGCCAGTCCACCGCCGCCCCCGCCGAGGTCGTGGCCCGGATCGAGCAGTTGCGCCGACAGCAGAAATACTCCGCCCGCCGGATCGCGACCGAACTGGCCGCCGAGGGCATCGCCATCTCCGTGCGGACCGTCGGACGGCAACTGCTGCAGCTCGGGCTGAACCGACGCCGGTTCCTCGACCCCGCCGGCGCCGCCAACCGCGAGCCGAGGCGGATCACCGCGCGCTGGCCCGGGCACATGGTCCACCTCGACGTGAAGAAGACCGGCCAGATCCCCGACGGCGGCGGCTGGCGGATCCACGGCAAAGGCAGCGACCAGGACAAACGCGCCCGCCGCGGCAGAACCCGAGGCCAGCGGACCGGCTACACCTACCTTCACTCCGCCGTCGACGGCTACTCACGCCTGGCCTACACCGAAGCCCTGCCCGACGAGAAAGCCCGCACCGCGATCGGGTTCGTCCACCGCGCCCGGGCGTTCTTCGCCCGCCACGGCATCACCCACATCCACCGCCTGGTCACCGACAACGGCGCCTGCTACCGCGCTCACGACTTCGCCACCGTCCTGCGCGGCGCCCGCCATCAGCGGATCAACCCCTACACCCCACGCCACAACGGCAAAGTCGAACGCTACAACCGGATCCTGGCCGAAGAGTTCCTCTACGCCCACGTTTGGACCAGCGAAGCCCACCGCACCGCAGCCCTGCACGTCTGGAACATCCACTACAACTACCACCGACCACACACTGCCGCCCGAAACCAGCCACCAGCCACCCGGCTCCACACCGGCGTCACCAACGTCATGGCCTCATACAGCTAGCCCCAATCCCTAAACCCCCACCGCCACACCCCGCCGACCCCAGGCGCCCAGCCCCCTCCCCGCACCCCGATACGAAGCCCAAATGCGGGCGGCGGGTGTTTGTCAAGGCATCTTTCCCGCCTTGACAACCAC